>DATDME010000083.1:0-10131 GCA_036518915.1 Candidatus Saccharimonadia bacterium
TTAACCCGAGCATTCGTGCAGGCTTTATACCGCATGGTGACTTCCTCGTAGGTGAGGTGAGGTTGGGGACGTAAATAGTTCATGGCGTTTGTGTTTTCATAATGGCTTAAGCATAACAGGTATCAGGTTGGGTTGGTATAACCCCGGTAAGAAAATCGACTAACCCACGAGCAGACCTTCTGCCGCCCCTGACGGCTTGGGATCGGGCAGTCGGGCCATGCGGAACGAGTTGGCCAGGCCCAGCACCGCGGCCACCAAAGGCACCAGCAAGGCAATTTGCAAGGCTTCGTGACGGGCCACCGTGTTGATATGGATGATTTCCTCGCGCACCGCCGGCGGCTGGCCGGCCAGGGCCTCGTTGAGCTGGGTGTTGGTCATGAACTCGGCGTCATGCTCCAGCGCCTGAGAAACTTGGGTTTGTTGCTCGGGCGACAGCACGGTACTTGAATTGGCTAGATTGGCAAACGTGGTGGCCAGCGTGGCCAGCATGATGGCGCCGGCAAACGCCAGCCCAAACGACAGCCCAAACGAGCCGCCGGCCGAATTCACGCCCGCCGCCTCGCTGGCCCGCTCCTCCGCCACCGGCGACAGCGTGTAATTGTTGAGCTGCGAAACCAGCAGCCCCAGGCCCGAGCCGGCCAGCAGCAATGGCACGACGAGCCCCCAGCCCGATGTCACCCGCGGCACCAGCGGAATCAGAACCAGCACCCCCAGGGCCAGCAGCCCAAAACCCACTTGTACGATACGGCTCGGCCGGCGCTGGCCCGCCCGCTTGCCCGCCACGAGCGCCACGGCAAACATGCTCAGCGACAGCGGCGCCAGCGACAGGCCGGCTCCCAGCGCCGAGTACTCTAGCACCATCTGCAAGTAAATGGGTAGCGCAATCATCAGGCCGCCCAGGCTAACCTGCTGCAGCAGCTGCCCCGTAATGCCCAGCCGGAACGGCTTGACGCTAAACAGGCGGGGGTCAATCAGGGCTGGCCGGCCGAGGCGCTGCTGCCGCCGCAGCCACCACGCCAGCCCGGCCAGCCCGGCGGCGCCGGCCAGCAGCAGGCTGGCCACGGCCTGGCCGCCTTCTTGCCACACCAAAATGCTCAAGACGATGCCGCCCATCCCCAGCACCGATAGTGCCGCCCCCACCAGGTCAATGTGGCGGTCGCCGGTATACGGCACGTCCTTTACGAGCGAGATGTTGAGCAGCACGACCGCGATGATCACCACCTCCAGTGCAAAGCCCACCCGCCATGATAAGTAGGTGGTGATGAACCCGCCGAGCAGTGGGCCGACCGCCGCGGCAATGGCCGCCGCCGCGCCCACCAGCGCGTAGGCCCGGCGCTGGGCGGCGCCCTCAAAATTGCCGTGCACCAGCGATTGCATAGCCGGCAACAGCAATGACGCCCCGAGCCCGCCAATCACCGCCCAAAAAATAATGATGGGGAGCAGCCCCTGGGCCAGTGTCATGGCCAGGGCGCCGGTGGCATACCCGAGCAGTCCCAAAACATAAGCTCGCTTGCGACCCATGAGATCGCCCAGCTTGCTCCCAATTAAGATAAACGCGGCCGACACCAGCGCTTCGAGGGCAATCGTTGACTGCACGCCGCTGGCCGTGGTGTGTAAATCATGCACCACCGCGGCAATTGATACGTTCATTAATGAAGTGTCCACCACCAGTACAAACATGGCGGCCGAGAGTAGCAAGGCCAGCCGGCCGCTGTGCTGGACAGTGGTTGGAACCGGGTCTGAGGCGGTCATGACGGATCTCCTTTCGAATTAGGCTTGGACGGGGCGGTCCACTGGGCGCCGGTTTCGTCCTGGAAGGCGGTCACGGCACTATCAAGGGTGGGGAAGAAGTGCCGCGGGTCTAGCGGACCGATCAGCTCATAACGCTCTAGCTTGCGGCGCACCGGATCCTTCAGTTCGACGAACACCAGCGACGTGCCGTGGGCGTTGAGCTCGGCGTCGAGATCGCGGAGCATGTCGGCGGCGGTGGTGTCAACGTCGGTGATGGGCTCGGCGGCGATGATGATCCAGCGCGGCCGGGGCTGGTCCGCCGCCAAGCGCCGCAGCTGGTCGCGGAACGTCCGGGCATTGGCAAAAAACAGCGGCGCGTCAAACCGGAACACTACCAGGCCCGGCAGCACTTCGGCGTTGCGGTGCAGCTGGCGGTCGTGCAGGCCGGCCAGGCCTGGTACCCGGCCCAGCGTAGTCTGGTAGGGCCACCAGGCGCGGCGGAAAACATACAGCACCGATAAAACAATCGCGACGGCAATTCCTTGCAGCACACCCAGCAGCGTCACGCCCAGAAACGCCGCCAGCGCAATGCCAAACTCCACCGGCCGCTGCCGCCACAGCCGCCGCGCCGCCGGGATGTCGGCCAACGATAATGAGGCCGCAATTACGACCGCCGCCAGTGTTGGCTGCGGCAGGTTGCGCAGCAGGCCGGGCACAAACAGCAAAATTAACACAATTGCCATGGCCCCCACCAGGCCGGTCACTTGGGTTTTGGCACCGGCTTGCTCAGCCACCGCCGTGCGCGAGCCGCTCGTGCTCACCGGAAAACCCTGGAACAGCCCGGCCGCCACGTTGGCCACGCCAATGCCGATCATTTCGCCGTTGCCGTGCACTTCCTGGCCGGTGCGGGCGGCAAACGCCGACGCCGTGGAAATGGTATCGGTGAGCGCCACCAGCGCAATGCCCAGCGCGCCGGCCAGCAGGAGCGGGAAGTTATCAAGGGCCGGCAGCGTGGGCGGCGGAAAGCCCTGGGGCAGCACCCCCACGAGTGACACGCCTCGTTCGGCCAGGTTGAAAATGGTGGCCGTGCCAATCGCCACCACCACCGCTACCAGCACGCCTGGCACTTTGGGCAGCCAGCGTCCCAGCGCGACGATAATGCCCAAACTCAGCAGCCCCACCGCGGCGGCGGCCGGCAACACAGCGCCGTGGGTGATGCCCTGCACCAAGCCGGCCACCTCGCCGATGAACCCGTTGGCCTGCACCGAAAAACCCAATAACTTTGGCAACTGGCCCACCAAAATTGTTAACGCCAGGCCGTTCATATAACCAATTTGGGTCGGCTTGGAGAGTAAATCGGCCACAAACCCCAGTTTGGCCGCGCCCGCCAAGATCATGACTGCGCCGGTTATAACCGCCAGCATGGCCGCCAGGCCCACGGCCCGCGCCGGATCGCCGCCCGAGCCCACAATCGGCAGGATGGTGGCGGCAATCATCGGTCCCAAAGATGAGTCGGGCCCCAGCACCAGCACCCGCGACGGACCGGCCAGTGCGTAGCCCAACAAGCATAGTACCGTTGTGTACAGACCGGTGATCACCGGCAGGCCGGCCAGTTCGGCGTAGGCCATGCCCTGGGGCACCAGCAGCGTCGTGAGCACGATGCCGGCGATAATATCCTGCCGTAACCATGACCGCTGGTAAATTGCGAACGTCTGCACGCCCGGCCAGTTTCGCACGTCCATAAACCACCTCCCGTCACGAAGCCGGATCCGCGGCCAAACCCGCTGCCGAACCCGCTCGTGCCCCTCGTGCCAGGAACTAGTCTAACGTGACAGCAGCTTGGCTGCTGCGCGATATCTAACAGACCGGTGGGCTGGCGGCCAGCCGGGCCAGCCGACTGGGTTATTGCGCCGTGAGAGAAAAACCGTTGACGATAAACGTGGCCGGCTGGCTGTTGGTTGATACCAACTCGGCGCCGTAGTCAATTTGGCCAATCGTTGAGGCTGAGCCGATCCAACCTTTGGCGATCAGGTGGTTAAAGAAGGCGAGGAGGTCAACTGTGCCTGAGGTGGTGTTGGTCTGGTCCACAAACGCGATGTATGAGCCGTTTTTGTAGACCTTGTAGGTGCGGCCACCTTGCGCCCACGTTTCCTGCAGGCTGCCACTGGGCGTCTGGCCAAAATTATCGTTCCAAATCATCAGCTCAGTGGAACCATTGCTGGCGATGCCGTTCAGCCAAATGTCGTAGGCAAATTCGTAAATGCCGACATGCGGACCCTGCTCTGAGAAGCTCGATGTAATGGTGCTGTACGAGCTGATGCGTGAATTGTTGGGAAAGTCTTTATGGACGTTTGGATAGGTTTTGACGGCCCCATCGCCGTTATTGTTGTTCATGGTGGCCGTGGCGTACCAGTTGTTGTAGTTACAAATATACATGGTCTGTGCCACCGCATAGCCGGAGGCGTTCCAGGTATCGCCCGTCACGTAATACCCGCCCAGGCTCACGCCATCCTGCGCATTCGAGGGGTTAAGCGGCATGGTGTACGTAGGGTTGGTGCAGCTGCCGGCCACCGGCGGGGCCGGGGTGGGCGTGGCCGGTTTGGGGGTGGGCGTCGGCGCGGCCGTTGGCGCCGGGGTGGCAGTTGCCGTGGGCGCCGGCGTCGGCGAGGGCACCGCGAACTGCACCATGCTGCCGCCCGAGGCGCCGGCCATCGCCACCAGCTTGGCGCCGCCCGAAAGTTGGCCGGCCTCCGCCTCCACGGCTGGCAGCGGCGCTGCGGCCAACGCCCACACTAGGTAGGCCGCACCCAATACACCAACCACTACCGCAATCCAGCCAGCCAGTGGTTGATTAAAGCGAGCGGTCGGTTTAAGGCGTTTGCGACGAGCCATATTATGCTTAATATAACGCGATAACGCGCCTTCGCAAAATGGTATACTGCCCTCATGCCGCCTCGTATCAACCGCTTCCTCAACGCCAACCAGCAGCTGGTGCAGTGGCCGGCCAGTCAAGCCGACCAAGCCTTGGTGCTGGATTTTTTAGCGAACCGTATTCCGGCTGACAAAAATTACACCGAGCCGCAAATCAACGAGCTGCTCAAAGGGCTGCATACGTTTGGCGATTGGTCGATGCTGCGGCGGGCGCTGGTTGATACCCGCCGGCTGCACCGCACCCCGGACGGCGCCCGCTACTGGCGCCCCCAGCCTCACATTGAGGCTTATTTCGTGGGCGGGGTGGTGCTGCTCCGCCGCCGCGTGCTGGCCGTGCGGCTGCAGGGCGGCCAGGTTTTTACCTTGCCCGGCACGACCGTCAGCCCCACTGATTCGCCTACCGCCAGCCTGGTGCAGGCCCTGCAGGCCAGCCTCAACATTGCCGCCCCTGAGCCAGCGCTGCTTGAGCTCGGCGACTTTGCCGAGCACGCCCCCGGCCAGCCCAACGAAACCGATCACTGGCACGCCTACCTCGTGCCAGAGTGGCAGGGCCAAATGCATCACGCCGGCCAGGTGGAGGAGCTGCAATGGCTGACCGCCGCGCCGCCCGCCGCCATCAACCTTGACCCGGTCATGCGCGACAGCGTCATTCCGCTGCTCCGCGAGCAAAACCTGATTGATTAAGCCGGCCGGCCGGCCAGATACAGTCGGCCGGATGCAGTCCGCCCGCCGATATGCTAACGTAAGCAGTATGAATAAGCGCCTGGCCGTCTGCGGCAGCGTCATTATTTTGGGAATTGTCGGCGCGCTGGCCGGCTGGGTGCTGACGCATCTGGGGCAGCTGACGCTTTTGCAGGCCCGCGGGCCCATTGCCCTCCAGGAGCGCAATCTCATGGGCGTCGCGCTCGGCCTCATGCTGCTCGTGATTGTGCCGGTCTACGTTCTGATATTTACCATCGCGCTGCGCTACCGGGCCGGTAACACCAGGGCCCGCGGCCGCTACCGCCCTAACTGGGACAGTGACCGCCGCCTGGAGGCCTTGTGGTGGGGCGTGCCACTGACTGTCATTACCATTTTGGCGACCGTTACGTGGGTGAGCACGCATCAGCTTGACCCGGTCCGGCCCATTGTCAGCAGCCATGAACCGCTGACCGTGCAGGTGGTGGCGCTCCGGTATAAGTGGCTGTTTATATATCCCGACTACAACCTGGCCGCCCTCAACTGGCTAGAAATTCCCGCCGGCCGCCCCATCAGCCTGCAGATTACGGCCGATGCACCCATGAACTCGTTTTGGCTACCACAGCTGGGCGGGCAAATTTACGCCATGCCAGGCATGAGCACCCAACTCAACTTGCAGGCTGACCATGCCGGCGACTACCGTGGCACCTCGGCCAACCTCAGCGGCGCCGGCTTTGCCGACATGCACTTTACTGCCCGGGCCGTCAGCGACGCCGAATTTACTAACTGGATCGGCCAGGTGCGGGCGGCCGGCGGTGGACTTGATAGTGCCGCTTACACCGCGTTAGCCAGCCACGCCGCTTCCGCCAAAACGCAAACCTATGCCGTAGCAGCCGGCGGTCTCTACCACGACATCGTGGCGCAATACCGCCAGCCAACAGTAAATTATTAGATACAAATCATAGCCCCAAGTGGCTCGAGTATGGTAACGTAAGTATTATGAATGTGGTCCACTTGCTGACGGGCGCCACCGATAACCCCATCTGGGGCCGCCTTACCCTGCAGGCATCGCAGCATGACTTTATTACCATGGGCGCGGTCATCACCATGGTAGCTGGGCTGCTCGCCATTGTGGCCGGGCTGACCATTTTCAAGAAATGGGGCTGGCTGTGGCACGAATGGCTGACCTCCCTCGACCCCAAACGCATTGGTGTGATGTACATCGCGGTGGCGGTGGTTATGCTACTGCGCGGCCTGGCCGACGTTGGGATGATGCGTGCCCAGCAAGCCGTGGCCGCCGGCCACCCCGGCATCGTTGACGCCGAACACTTTCAGCAAATCTTTACCGCCCACGGCACCATCATGATTTTCTTTGTGGCCATGGGCCTGATGTTTGGCATCATCAACCTTGTGCTGCCGCTGCAATTGGGTGCCCGCGACGTGGCCTTCCCGTTCCTCAACTCGGTGAGCTTCTGGCTGTATTTTGCCGGCATGGTGCTGGTGAACGCCTCGCTGGTGATTGGCGAAATTGGCGCCACCGGCTGGCTGGCCTACCCGCCGCTCTCGGAACTCGCCTACAGCCCGGGCGTCGGCGTCGATTATTGGATATGGAGCATCCAAATTGCCGGTATCGGCAGTTTGCTCTCCGGCATTAACTTCATGACCACCATCATCAAGCTCCGCCGCGCCGGCATGACCCTCATGAAAATGCCGATGTTTGCCTGGAGCGTCCTCAACTCCATGGTGCTGGTGATCTTTGCCTTCCCAATTCTCACCGCCACCCTGACCCTCCTGACCCTCGACCGCACCATGGGCATGCACTTCTTTACGGCCGGCGGGGGAGGGAATGCTATGATGTACGTCAACCTGATTTGGGCCTGGGGCCATCCTGAAGTCTACATCCTCGTGTTACCCGCCTTTGGTATTTTCTCCGAGGTAGTTCCGACATTTTCCGGCAAGCGCCTGTTTGGCTATAAGTCGATGGTGTTTGCGCTGGCCGCCATCACCTTTCTGTCGTACGTGGTTTGGCTGCACCATTTCTTCACCATGGGCGCCGGCGCCGATGTCAACGCCTTCTTTGGCATCATGACCATGGTGATTGCCGTGCCCACCGGTGTAAAAGTCTTCAACTGGCTGTTTACGATGTTCCGCGGCCGGGTGCGCTTTACCACGCCCATGCTCTGGTTCATGGGTTTTGTAACCACGTTTGTGATTGGTGGTATGTCCGGCGTGCTTATGAGCGTGCCGTCGGTTGATTTTCAGCTGCACAACAGTCTCTTCCTGGTGGCCCACTTCCACAATATGATCATCGGCGGCGTGGTGTTTGGCTTCTTCGCCGGGCTCACGTACTGGTTCCCTAAGATCTTTGGCTTCCGGCTGCACGAGGGCCTGGGCCGCCTGGCTTTCTGGTTTTGGCTCATCGGCTTCATTACCGCCTTCACGCCGCTGTACATCTTAGGCATGATGGGCGCCACCCGCCGCCTCGACCACTACGACGCTTCCCTCGGCTGGCAGTGGCTGTTTATTGTGGCCGGGGTGGGCGCGGCCCTGGTGGTGGTCGGCGTCGGCTTCCAGCTGCTGCAACTAGGTTGGAGCATTTGGAAGCGCAAAGACCTCCGCGACACCACCGGCGATCCCTGGGACGGCCGCACCCTGGAATGGAGCACCCCGTCGCCGGCGCCGGAATACGGCTTTGCCACGCTGCCGGCCGTCACGACCCGCGATCCGTTCTGGGAGGCCAAGCAGGGGAATAAGCAGGCCATCGCGCCCGCCCCGGCCGTCACCAACATCACCGTACCGCACAACACCGGCCTGGGTGTGGTCATTGGCGCGGCCACCGGCACCTTCGGCTTTGCCGTCATTTGGCACATCTGGTGGCTCCTGCCCGTGAGCCTGCTGGCCACCATCGTCACCATCGTCGCCCGCGCCAATGACGACGACACCGAGCGCGTCATCCCCGCCAAGGAGCTTACGGTATGACGCAGCCCGCCACCCGACAACCCGCCACCCGCACCCCGGCCCCCGAGCGCGAGCCCATCTCGATGTTTGGCTTCTGGGTGTACCTCATGACCGACTGTGTTATCTTTGCCTGCCTGTTCGCCACGTACGCCGTGCTGCATCGCAATACGGCCGGCGGCCCCGGCGCAGCCGAGCTGTTTAGCCTGCCGTTTGTGCTGGCCGAAACCCTCATCTTGCTCACCAGCAGCTACACCGCCGGCCTTGGCCTGCTCAGCGCCCGCCGCGGTGAGCGCCGCGCCATGTTCGCCTGGTTGGCGCTCACCGGCCTGCTCGGCCTGGCCTTCCTCGGCCTCGAAATTTCCGAGTTCCGTAACCTCGTCATCGAGGGCAATAGCTGGCAGCGCAGCGGCTTTCTCTCGGCCTTCTTCACGCTCGTTGGCACCCACGGGCTCCATATTGCCACCGGCTTGGTCTGGCTGGGCGTGCTGGCCGACAAACTCTACTTCCGCGGCCTCATGCCTGGCAACCTGCGCCGGCTCGCCCTCTTCACGCTGTTCTGGCACTTCCTGGACGTCATCTGGATCTTTATCTTCACCTTCGTTTATCTGTTGGGGGTGACGTCATGACCCGCGGCCGCTACATGCTAGGTTTTGTGGTGTCCGTGGGGTTAACGCTGCTGGCTGGTTGGCTGGTCAGCCAGCATCTTGCCACTCATCACGCCTGGCCGCCCGACAGCCTTTTACCTGTCTGGCTAGTGGGGATCGCGCTCGGGCAGTTGCTCGCCCAGCTCATTCTCTTCCTGCACGTTGGTGAAGAATCCAAGCCGCGCTGGAAGCTCATGGTCATGCTGTTTGCGGCGCTGGTCGTGCTGGTGGTGGTCGTGGGCTCCATCTGGATTATGAACAATTTGAACTATCATATGATGGACGACCCGGCGGGCCTGAACGCCGCCATCATGCATGACGAAGGCATTCACCGATAATCCGCCAACTCAAAACCTACTACTATCTCACCAAACCGGGCATCGTCTATGGCAATAGTCTGCCGGCGCTGGGGGCTTTTCTGCTGGCGGCCTACCCGCCCATTCCAGCGCTGACGGTCTTCGCCATGCTGTTTGGGCTCGGCCTGGTGATGGCCGGCGCTTGCGTGGCCAACAACCTGCTCGACCGCCGCATTGACGCCGCCATGGAGCGCACCAAGCGCCGGGCGCTTCCGGCCGGTAAGGTTAGCGTGCGGGTGGCCGGCGCGTATTCCGCCCTGCTCACCCTGGCCGGCCTCATCATCCTGGGGCTGGGCACCACGCCCATGGCCACGCTCTGGGCGGCCGGTGGCTGGTTGGCCTACGTCGCGCTCTACGGCTATGCCAAGCGTCACACCGTGCATGGCACGCTGGTCGGCAGCTTGTCCGGCGCCGTACCGCCGGTGGTGGGCTACACCGCCGTCACCGGCCGCCTCGACGCCACCGCCTGGCTGTTGTTTCTCATCATGGCGGTCTGGCAGATGCCGCACTTTTACGCCATTGCCATCTTCCGCCTCAACGATTACCGCGCCGCCGGCCTGCCCATCATCTCGGTGGTAAAGGGCGTGCGCGCCACCCAAGAGCAAATTGTGGCCTATATTCTGCTCTTCACCGCCGTCGCGCTCCTGTTGCCGCTCCTGGGCGCCGTCAGCTGGATCTACACCTTCGGCATGATCTTCTTGTGCGGATTATGGCTTCTTCAAGCCATCCGCGGCCAGCACGACACTGACCCCAACCTCTGGGCCCGCCGCCTGTTTGGCTGGTCATTGTGGGTGTTGCTCGGCTGGAGCGCCCTGATTGCCGTATACTAGGCC
>DATDME010000084.1:0-6859 GCA_036518915.1 Candidatus Saccharimonadia bacterium
TGGGGAACATCAGCAAACGAATTGTCGGCTTGTTGCCTGCGAACATCCATATTGAAACAAACTCCACTATTAGCGTTACAGCTATGGTACAAGAGGCCGTTCTCAGTGTCTAGCAGGTCGTCCCGCCGCAGAAAGCTTTGCGTCGCTTTCCGGCCTACTGTTATAATCATAAGCACGATGAAACGGCCTGCTTACCTGGGTTTACTGGCTGGCTGCATGGGGCTCAGCTTGATGCCGATTGCGGCGTGGGCGAGCTTGTCTCAGGGTTACGCCACCACCTCAAGCATCGCCACAGGCAGCTTAGTATCACTCGATGAAAAAGTTGGCGGCCAGGTTGACGTGGCCGACCTCACCAATGTCGGCCGCCTGTTTGGCGTAGCCGTGCCGCCGTCCTCCACCTCCATCGCGCTCTCGGGCAGCGGCGCCAACCAGGCGCAGGTGGCTACCTCGGGCACGGTTAGCTTACTGGTGACCAACGCCGGCGGCGACATCAAGCTCGGCGACTACATCACGGTGTCGCCCATTGCCGGAGTCGGCCAAAAGGTGGGGGACACCAGTACCCGCGTCATTGGTACCGCGCAGGCCGATTTCAACGGCTCCGGCGACGGTACCACCAAGCGCACCATCGACACCGGCAGTGGCAAAACGGAAGTTAGCATCGGCCAAATTCCCGTCGTGGTGGCCGTATCATCTTACACCGCCACTGACGGCAAGCAGCCGTATGTTATTCCCAGCTGGCTGCAGAGCCTCTCAAACACGCTGGCCGGCAAAGCCGTCTCCCCGGTGCGTATTATTATCGCCGGAGCCATCTTGCTGGTAGCGCTCGTTTGCGTAACCGTTTTGCTCTACGCCGCGGTACGCAATAGTATTATTTCTATTGGCCGCAACCCGCTATCACGCAATTCTGTCCTGCGCGGACTGCTGGAAGTTATGGCCATTGTGGTCGGGATTTTAATTGCCACCGCGGTGGCAATGTATCTGGTGATAGCGAGGTGATATGGAAGTTACCATAATTGTGCTAGTTTTATCAGTCATGGTGGTGGGGCTGGCGGCGCTCGTCGTGCTGCAAAGCCGGCAGCTGCGCCAGGAGCGCCATAAGCAAGCCGCCGCCAGCCCTCCGCCGCAGCGCGTCGCCCAAACCGTCATTCCCGAACCGACCGTGGCGGAACTGCAAGCCAAGCTGACCGCCGTCTACGAGCGCGAGATTAATAAATCGGGCGAAACCTTTGCCGCCGACCTCCGCGGCACCTCGGCCAAGCTGAGCGAGCAGGTCACGCGCCTCACCACCAAAGTTATTGAAGAAGAGCTCGAAGCCTACCAGAAAACCCTCGAAGAAGTCCGCCAGGTGGCCACCGGCGCCATGAACCAAATCCGCGAGGCCGTGGAGCACCAGCGCATTGAGCTGCGCCAGGGCATGGAACAAGAGCTGGCCACCGAGCGCCAGCACCTGGCCGACAAATTCGACGCCAAGATGGGCGATGTCATCGCTAGCTATATTTCAGAATCCCTTGGCTCCGGCGTTGACCTGGGTGCGCAAATGCAATTCATCCTAACCAGCCTCGAATCGCACAAGTCCGAAATCCGAAAGGACCTGCTCGATGGCGTTTGAGTTACCGCCCGCCGTGTATAGTGCCCAACTGCTGGAGTCCGTCATTTACGACCTCGAGCAGTATTTGGAGTGGCACCGCCAAAGCTCGGTCAAGCAGAAAGTGGGTGCCAAGCCCGCGGCCGAGCCCAGCCACTCCGCCGAAACTGCCCAGGTCATCAAGATCTACCTGCAGGGACAAGTGGCCACCGTGGCCGCCCTGGAGGCTTTGCTCGGCGAACTCAAAGCCGTCAGCTTGCCCGAGGTGCATATTACCCTGGCCGCCCTGCCCAACCACGCCCAGCGCGAGGCCCTGGTGGCCTGGTTCCGGGCCAACATTACACCGCACATCCTGATTACCTTTGTGGCCGACCGCAACCTGGGAGGCGGGGTAGTGGTGCGCACCCCCAACCATGTCTTTGATTTCACCTGGAAGCAGCAACTGTTGGCCGGCCGGTCGCATATCGCGGAGATCGTTAAACGTGTTTGATAATCCCAAATTCGCTAAACTCGTCAGCCAGGGCAATCCCACCGGTGAAGTCATCGCCGTCGACCGCTTCATTATTACTGTCCGCGGGCTCGGCGAGATTGCCGTTAATGCCCTTGTGTACTTTGAAAACGGCGACCAGGGCCTCGTTCGCGAAGTGCGGCCCGACACCGTCATGGTGCTCAATATGTCAAGCGAGTCGGCCGCCATTGGCGCGCTCGTCGTCCTGGAAAGCGATACCCTCGTTACCGGCGTCGGCGAAGGCGTGGTGGGCCGGGTGCTCAGCGTGACCGGCCAGCCGCTCGACGGCAAGGGCCCCATCACCTTCAGCCGCTATGACCCGGTGTTCAAAACCGCCCCTGGCATCATCGCCCGCAAGCAATTATCGGAGGCCCTGCCCACCGGCGTCGCCATTGCCGACCAGCTCTTTCCGCTCGTCAAAGGCCAGCGTATCGCCATCCTGGGTGACAATAAAGTGGGTAAGTCGGCCTTTACCTTCCAAATGACCCTGGCCCAAAAAGATACCGGCCGGCTCGTCATCCATGTGCTTATCTCCAAGCGCAAAGCCGATGTTGATGCGCTCATTTCCAAGCTCAGCAAATCTGGCGCTATGGAGTACAGCATTGTGATTGTGGCCAGCGTGTTTGATTCACTCACCCAGAGCTACCTGGCACCCTACATTGGTGTCACGGTCGCGGAATACCTCTGGGAGCAGGGGAGAGACTGTGTTATTTTCTACGACGACCTGTCCAACCACGCCAAGGTTTACCGCGAACTCTCACTCTTGCTTAAGGTGTCACCCGGCCGCGCCTCCTACCCGGGCGATATGTTCTACGCCCACTCGTCTCTCTTGGAACGGGCCGGACGCTTGGCGAAAAACGGCGCCACCCTGGCCGCCATCCCGGTGGTGCTCACCCCCAACAACGACATTACCGCCCCGCTCCCCACCGCCATTATGTCTATCACTGACGGCCAGCTGATTTTTGACTCCGATGCCTTCCGCGCCGGCGTGCGGCCGGCCGTGTCTGTGGGCCTGTCGGTTTCGCGCGTCGGTGGTGTCGGTCAGAACAAGCGCCAGAAGGCCCTCACGGCCTCGCTGTTTAAAAAATTGGCCGCCTACCGCCAAGCCGCCGAGTTTAGTCACTTCGGTTCTGAGCTAGCCATTGAATCCAAGGCCGATCTTGAGCTCGGTAAGAAAATTTATGAAGCCCTCAAGCAGGCGCCAGACGTGGTTTACGGCACCAACGAGCAAGACCTCATCCTGGGCACCGTCATGAAAACTGAAGGCAAGATTGCCATCAATATTGATAGCCTCAAGCGCAAAGCCAAGGAGCTGGCCCCCACCCTCAACAACGATTCCGACTGGGACGGCACCATCGCCAAACTCCTCACTGAAGTCACCGTCCAGGCGCCCACGCCGCCACCAGCCGCGGCCGCACCGGCCGGGCAACCGCCCGCCGCGCCCAGCGCCACTCCGCCGGCCGCCCCCGCACCCGCCGATGATAAATCCAAAGACCAGGCCAAGGAGCCGGCCAAGTCATGAGCCGCAGCTCACTTGCCATTGAAAAAGAGGCCGGGCAAGTTGGCACCGTCAGTGAGCTCACGGGCATCTTTGAGTCCATTGCCTCCATGCGCATCGGCAAAATTAAAGACCGCGTGACCCGCTCCCAGCAGTTCTTCGCGGAGCTCTGGCAGATCTACACGCAGCTGCGCGTCGACCCCACTGAGCGCCTCACCGGCAAAGACGGCCCCAAGCGCGACAAACCCAACGTCTTCCTGGCGCTAACCGCCGAGGGTGGCCTTTCGGGCGACATTGACCAGCGCATCGTGCACACCGTGCTCGACAACTTCGACCCCAAAACCACCGACCTGATCGTGATCGGCGCCCACGGCGCCACGCAATTTGTGCAAAACCACCTAAAAATCAAGCGCTACTTCCGCCTGCCTGACATCGACCAAGCCATTGACGTCTCGCCCATCGTCGACGAACTGCTTGGCTACGCGCACCCGACCGTCTGGTTCCAGCGCTACGTCTCGCTCTCGGTGCAGGAAGTCGGCCGCATTGACTTGCTCGGCCGCGTGCGGGCGTTGGCCAATACGGCTGAGGAGGCCAAGAGCGAAGACATCATCAGCCCGCGCGACTACCTGTTCGAGCCTTCCGTTGACGATGTGGTCCGCTACCTGGAATCCGTCATGATGGAAATCGCGCTGTCTCAGGTGATCTTGGAATCCCGCCTCGCACAGTATGCCTCGCGCTTTACCGCCATGTCCGCCGCCAAAAAGCGCGCCAAAGAACTGCAAAACTTGCTCATTATGAACTACAACCGAGCCCGCCGTGGTGAAGCCGACGACCGCATTAAAGAGATCGTCAACGCCATGAACGCCCTCAGCGTGAGTTAACTGGCTCTATGCTGTAATATAGGGGTAACAATTATGCCAACGTCTGACGCTTCTACCGCCACCATACCCGCCGCCTCGCCGGCAGCTGCAGCCGCTTCCCAAGCGGCGGCGGCGCCCATGTCAGCCGTGCCGGCCCCCGCGCCCAAGCCCGCCGCCAGCCAGGTTGGGTACATCGTGACCATCCGCGGCCTCGTCGTGGAAGTGGCCTTCACCGGCGATACCCGGCCGCCGCTGCACGAAATCCTTACCGTTGAAGGCCACCCTGAGGTGCTGCTCGAGGTTAATTCCTACAACGAGCGCAAAGATGCCATTTGCATTGCCTTTGTGGTTTCTGAGCACGTCAAACGAGGCGCCAAAGTGGTGGCCACTGGTTCCACTATCAGCGTGCCGACCGGCGCCAAAGCCCTCGGCCGCTTGTACAACGCCGTCGGCCAGCCAGCCGATAACCTCGAACCCATGGGCCCCGAGGTCCCGCGCCGCAGCGTCTACACCAACGCTTCGTCCACCCAACACTTCGACAACAAAGACGAGCTTCTGGAAACCGGCATCAAAGTCCTGGACTTCTTCACGCCCTTCGTCAAAGGCCGCAAGATCGGCATTATCGGGGGCGCCGGTGTCGGCAAGACGGTCTTGATCATGGAAATCATCAACAACATCGGTAAAGACCCGGCCAAGCTGGCCTTCTTCGCCGGTATTGGCGAGCGCATCCGTGAGGGTCATGAGCTGTATGAAACCCTCCAAGAACGCGACATGTTAAAAACCACCGCCATGTTCTACGGCCAGATGAACGAAAACCCGGCCATGCGCGCCATCGTGGGTCTCACCGCCACCACCCTCGCCGAATATTTCCGCGATGAAGAGCACAAAGACATCTTGTTCTTTGTGGACAATGTCTACCGCCACATTCAGGCCGGCAACGAGCTCTCCACCATGATGGGCCAAATTCCTTCAGAGGGTGGCTACCAGGCCACCATCTTCTCCGACCTCAAGCGCTTCCAGGATCGCCTCTATTCCAACGCCAACGGTTCCATTACCGCCGTGCAGACCATCTACGTGCCGGCCGACGACCTGACCGACCCGGCCGTGCAAGAAATTAGTTCCCAGATTGATTCCGTCATCGTGCTCTCCCGTGCCGTCGCCGAAATGGGCATCCGCCCGGCCGTCGACCTCATTAAAACCAGTTCATCCCTCGTCACGCCCGAAATTGTGGGGGATAGGCACTACCTGCTCGTCACCCAGGTGCAGGCGATCATGCAAAAGTACGACTCGCTTAAAAACATTATCGCCATCATCGGTGAAAACGAGCTTTCACCCCAGGACCGCGCCGACTACCAAAAAGCCAAGAAACTCATCGAATTTTTCGCCCAGTCGATGTTTGTCACCGAGAAGCTTAATGGCATTCCCGGCCAGTATTTCTCCCGCGAGCAAACGCTATCAGGCATTGAGGAAATTCTAATCTAATATTCAAACTACATTTGTTCGGTTTGCGTATGGTATTATTAAGACACAAAGTGACATTGAGCAAGATGAATAGGTAATCATGGCAAAAGTAAGGGCAGATTTACGGGTCGTTTACGAGGGGCAGCTCCAGCAGGTAGATGCTCAGACTTTTATTTACTCGCTCATGAGTCTGTCAGTTCTCATCCAAGAAGTTAATCGCGAGCTCGACCCCGACCGTAAAGTCGACCTGAAGATAGTTGCTCTTGAGCCCGGTAGCTTCATTGCCGGCATTAATATTCACGATGTCCAGACGGCTGTAGCCTCGCTTTTTACCAACGAGAATATTCAATATGCTTCTTCAATTGTGACAATTGTCGGGGGTATCTTCGGTCTAAAGAAATTCCTCGGTCGAGATCAACCGCAGAGTGTTAATGCCGAAGGCGAGTCAATTCAGGTCACAAACCATAAAGGCACCGTCCAATACTTCGACAATCGTACTTATAACATCTATTCCAAAAACCAAGCTATCAGCGATGCGGTGAGTAGCAGCTTTGCTGCCCTTGAAGAAGATGCTTCAGTTACCGGGTTTGAGATTCTTGACAGCGGAGAAAAAAAGATATTTGAGGCGGAGAGGGATGATTTCGGAGACCTTGCTATTAAAAGTGAGGTTATCAGTGCTGATAAGAAGGATACAGTTGTCAACGCCGACCTTTACCTTGAGGCGAGCAGTTGAGTCTAGGCGAATTTGAGGCCAACCCTCAAGAAGGCGAATAGAATGTCGGTGTGTAAATAAGCTAACTATTGCCATGGACAAAAACCTTAAGCGCTTCAAAATCAAGATCTTCAGCCCTTACCAAACTTATTATGAGGGCGAGGCCGTCTCGGTCAGCGCCGCCAACCGCACCGGCCCGTTCGACGTGCTGGCCGGCCACATCAACTTTTTCTCG
>DATDME010000085.1:0-7706 GCA_036518915.1 Candidatus Saccharimonadia bacterium
TTCGTAGGCGACGTCGCGGGTGGTGCCGGGAATGTTGGATACCAGGGCTTTTTGTTTGCCCACTAGGCTATTGAGCAGGCTCGATTTACCAACGTTCGGCCGGCCAATGAGGGCCAGTTTAATGATGTCGCTGGGGGCGGCAGTGATGGGGGCGTGGCTGAGGTGCTCCACAACGGCGTCTAATAGGTCGCCGGTGCCGGTGCCATGAATGGCCGAAACCGGAATAATCGTAGGAATGCCGAGCCGGCGCCATTCATCGATGAGGGCTGATTGAGCCGTATCGGCTTTGCCAAGCGCTAAAATGACCGGTTTGCCGCTTTTGAGCGCCAGGCGGGCGGCGGTTTGGTCTTCGTGGGTGGCAGGAACGGCGGCGTCTACCACTACCAGCAGGACGCTGGCCGCGCCGGCCATCTCCCGGATTTGCTCCTGGGCCTGGGCTTCTACTTCCCCACCCTCTTTGGACAGGCCGGCCGTATCCACGAGCATAAATTGCTTGCCCCGCCACGTGACAAGGCCGGTGTTGGCGTTGCGGGTGGTGCCGGCCGCGTCGTCTGTGATGGCCTGTCGCGTGCCCACCAGCCGGTTGAACAGGCTTGATTTGCCGACATTGGGTCGGCCAACGATTGCGATGAGGGGCGCGGTGCCGCCACCGCGGGAGCTTGTTACAGCCATTGCCAAGAACGTGAGATCCAGTTAGCTAATGTTTGGGAGTCGCCGAAACGGTCGGAGGCGTCGAGGACGACGGTGATAACTTCATGGCCGTTAATACGCGTGAGGCCGACGAAACATTCGCCGGCAGCCAGAGTGTACCCAGTTTTTATACCATAAAAATCGCCTCCCGCCAAGAGCTGATTGGTGGATTGCAGGTTGATGGTCCGGCCGGTACCGCTCGTGATGGTAGCAGCGGCTTCGGAAACGGTTTGACGCAGAAAGGCGTTAGTGAGCACCAGGCGGGCAATTTTGGTGAGGGCGTCGGCGGTGGCGTAGTTGCCGGTATCTATCAGTCCGCTGGGGCTGACGAACCGGGCGCCGGAAATTTGCCAATCGGCGAGCTTGCTGTTCATGCGGGCGGCAAACTGGCTGGTGGAGCCGGCGTCGGCAATGGCCAGCGCGTCGGCGGCATCGTTGGCAGATTGTATCAGTAATGCTTGCAGCAGGTCTTGGAGCTGGTAGGTTTCGCCCGGCACGAGGCCGATGCGTTCGTCTTCGGGCTTGTACTGGGGCAGGGTGGGGATGGTCATGATGTCGGTGAGATTGTGGCGCGACAACACCACCAGGGCTGTTACTAGCTTCGTGATGCTGGCGATGGGCAGCTGTTGGTGGGCGTCTTGGTCGTACAAGACCGTGCCGCTGGCGACGTCTACCGCCATGGCCGAAGTGGCGTTAATGTGCACCGGATTAGCGGCCAACTGCACTGGCCAGGGCCCCGAAATGGGCAGCTCGGGCGGGGCCGGGGCTTGGGCCGACACCAGGTTGGGGTTGACGGCGTGGGCGCTCATGCGGCTGCGCGTGCCGGCTGGCAGATGGCTCCATGCACCGGTGGCCTGCAGCACCAGCATTAGGCTCAAGAATAACACTCTCATTGCGGCAGTGGCTCAATTTGTTTCCAGGCTCCCTCGGGCAAGTCGCCCAGCTCGTAGGGGCCGATGCTGAGCCGGTGCAGCCGGACGGTTTCATAGCCGAGCGCCCCAAACGTGCGCCGCACTTGGCGGTTGCGTCCCTCGCTCAGGCTGACGCGCACCTCGGGTCCGTTGGCGCTGATGATACCGAGTTTGCTGGGTCCATCGGTGAGGGTGACGCCGGCAGCCAGGCGGTCGCGATCGGCGGCGGACAGGTCGTGCGACAGGGCGACATCATAGACCTTGAGCTTATTGAACGACGGGTGTGTGAGGCGGAAAATCGTGTCGCCGTCATCGGTTAAGAGAATGAGGCCGCTGGAGTCGCGGTCGAGCCGGCCGGCGATGCGCAGGCTGCGGAATGGTTTCGGGATAAGCTGGTAAAGTGTGGGGTCGGCGCCTTGGCGGGTGCGGCTGGAAACGTAACCGACCGGTTTGTTGAGGATGACCAGCCGAAAACCCTCAGGCAAAGAGATGGGTTGGCCGTCCAGCTGCACGGCTTGGCTGGCTTCGGCGGCGTCGCCCGGCATGGCCGTGTGCCCGTCAATGGTGACCCGGCCGGCCGCGATGGCGGTGTCGGCGGCCCGGCGTGACAGCCCGGTGGCGCTGGCGACGAAGCGGTTAATGCGCATGGGTAGCCTCCGGGACGGTGTCGGTTGGGACGGTGGCCACCGGCAGGTCGGCTAAGCTCGCAAGTCCAAACTGCTGCAAAAACAGCAGGCTAACTTGATATTGGGGCGCGTCGGTGGCGCGCCGGCGGCCGTGGGGCTCAATGAGACCGCGGGCGAGTAAGTTGCGTACCATTGTGTCTGATGACACCCCGCGGTAATCCGAGATTTGCCGTACGGTGGCCGGCCCCTGGTAGGCCACCACGGCGAGGGTTTCTAAGGCCGCCGGCGTGAGTTCGGTTGGGGCTGGTTCAGCTTGCAGGCGTCCAATGAGCGCGCTGGCCTCTGGCGCGGTTACTAGCTGGTAGCGGCCGGACTGCTGGCTGAGGCGCAGGCCGCGGGGCTTGAGGGCGGCGGCGAGTTCTTGGAGCGCGGCTTCCACGGTGGCGTCGGAGTGCTCAGTCAGCTCGGCCAGGCGCTGGGTGCTCAGCGGCTCGGAGCTCATGAACAGCACTGCTTCCAGTTGGGCTGGTAAAGCCAGGGAGTTAGCCACGGGCCCACTCCACGTGCCAGCTAAGCACCGGGCCCGTGACCGGCTGGGCCAAAATAATTTCACCGCGTTTGAGGAGTTCCAGGACGGCCAAAAACCGCACAATCACTTCATGGCGCGGTTGCTGGCTCGTGAGTAGTGCGGCTAGACTGGCCCGGCCGGCGGTAAGCTGGTGCTGGATGTGCGCCATGGCGTCGGTGAGGCTGAGCGGCGGTGTGACGGCGCCGTCGAGTCGTTGCGGCTGACGGCTTTGCAGTGCCGCCCAGGCAGCAGTGAGGGCGGTCAGCTGGTGGTCCAGCGGCTGGTCAGCGGGCGTCGCGGGCGTTGCAAGTGTTACGGGGCCACGGGGCTGGCGCCGGGTGGGCTGGTGTGGCCGGGGCCAGGAGGTTTGCCCCTGGAGCTGGCGGAGGGCGTCGGCTTGTGCCTGCACTTGCAGGTAGTTATGCAGCTCGAGGTTGAGTTCGTCGAGGCCGGCGGGGGCTTCGCTGAGGTCGGCCGGCAGCAGGGCTTGGCTTTTGAGAAAAATCAGCCGTGCGCCGAGCTCCACAAACACGGCTAGTTTTTGCGGATCGGGTTCGTGGAGCTCGGCGAGCTTGGCGAGGTAGCGGCTGGTAATTTCAGCGAGCGAGACAGTGGACAATTCAACGGCGCCGCGTTTGACTGATTCGTACAGCAGTTCTAGCGGTGGTGGAATGTTGGACTCGGGACTGGTGACTGGCAAGCGTGTCATCCCCTCGTGACGGACATAACATGAACAAAATTAGGCGGCTGGGGTATCAGCGGGTGGGGCCGGGGGGTTATTGGGAGCCGGGGCAGGCGCCGGGGCCGGAGTGGCGGCTGGGCTAGCGGCTGGGGCCGGCGCTGCCGTGGCGGCAGGCATGCTGGGAGTGGCCGGGACGGAGCTCAGTTGGTCGCGGACGGCGTTGACCACGTCTTCCAGGGTAACTTGTGACTTAATGAGGTATTTATTCGCGCCCAGCGATTCGCCGCGCTGACGGTCAGAATCCTGGCTGAGGGCGGTCATCATGATGACCTTGGTTTCCTTGGTCTCGGGGGTGGAGCGCAGGATATCGAGCACATCAAAACCAGAAATTTTGGGCATCATAACGTCAAGGACAATCAGGTCGGGACGCTCGCGGACGGCCGTGGCGAGGGCTTCTTCGCCGTCTGAGGCGGTAATAACTTGATATGATTCGGCGGCGAAACGGGCTGAATAAATCTCGCGCAGGTTAACGTCGTCTTCGACTAAAAGTATCTTTGCCATGTTGTCCTTACTTTATCTTAACCAGTTTATACTTGGCAAGCCCTTCAAGTGTACCAGGCCTCAATGAATTTGCTGGCGGATGCCGTCGAGGGTGGAACTGCTGCGGAGCGCCGGCGCGCTGGGCTGGGCAATCGTGCCGGGGATGGGCGTGGCAGCCACGGGTGCCGGCGGGCTGGTCGGTATGGCGGGTGCACTGGGCTGGGCTGAGCTGGTGGGCGCGGTTGCGTTGGTGACCGGGGTTGTGCTGGCGGTGGTGGTGACGCCGGTCGTCGGGGTGCGCTGCATCTGCTCCACTTCGTCTTGGCTGAGCCGGGGTAGCGTGAACTTGAATGTGCTGCCTTTATTAAGCTCTGATTCAATCCAAATGCGGCCGTTGAATGCTTCAATGACGCGCCGGCAGAGGTAAAGGCCCAGCCCGGTGCCGCCGATGGTACGGGTGGCTGAACTATCGACGCGGTAAAACTTTTGGAACAAATGCGGGATGTCTTCGGCGGCAATGCCGAGGCCGGTGTCGGCCACACTGACGGTGGCTTCTTTGTCGTTGCCCTCCAAAGTGACTTTGATGCCGCCCTGGCTGGTGTACTTGACGGCGTTTTCCATGAGGTTCATCACGACTTCCCGCAGGCGTTCTGGGTTGGCGGCCACGTAAAACAACGGTGCGATGGTCTTGCCAGATTGGCCGCCTACCTGGTAGACCAAGGTGAGGTTTTTCTTTTGGGCGGTAAATTGCATGTCGGAGGTGGCTTGGCCGAGGAGTTTATCTAGGTTAACCGGCTCAATTTTTGACATGATTTTGCCCTCTTCGGCCTTGGTGACGCTCAGGAGGTCTTTGAACAGGTCGCCCAGGTGGCGGATGGTGTCGTGGGCCTTATCAAGGTAGGCCTTGGCCCGGTCGTCGATGGTGGCGACGTTAGGGTTCATGGCCAGCGATATGTAGCCTTCAATGGCGGCGACGGGGGTGCGCATTTCGTGGCTGGCGGTTGAGACGAATTCATCTTTTTGGCGTTCCACTTCCTTTTCCTGGGAAATGTCGCGGAAGAGGGCGATGGCGCCGGCGGGCTGGCCATCGGCGCCAAACAGCGGTGAGGCCGAGATATTTAATTGTACTTTGCGGCCAGACCGGGTTGTCATGGCCAGGTCTTCACGCATGATGGTGGTTTTTTGAGCCCAGGCTTGCGTGAAGGGGTCGTTGAGGCTGCTCAGTGGTTGGTCCTCGGTGGTTTTGAGCTGCATAACGAGGTTGAAATCGATGTTGCTGGCGCTGGCGGCGTCCCAGCCGGTGAGCTCGGTGGCGGCGCGGTTGAAGATTTGAATGCGGCGGGCGGCGTCAATCACCATGACGCCTTCACCGATGCCTTGGATGATGGCGTCGGCTTTGATCTGCTCGGTGCTGAGCTGGCCCTTCACGGCGTTGAGGCTAGAGACGGCGCCGGCGGCCTGGCGGTTGCGGCTATGCGTCCACTCGGCCAGCGCGCCGGCGATGAGCGTGATGCAGAGCTGGATTAGGTGGTCGTTAAAATTGGCGGCGTGGCGGCCCTCAAGCAGAAGCGCAATCAGGTAGTAGCCGAGGGTCACGCCGAGGATGCCAATGCTTTCCGCGCGGCCGAAGGTGCCGGCCACCACAATCGCCAGCAGCCACAACGAGTAATATGGCGAGTCGAGGCCGCCGGTGGAGATAATCACCAACAATATATTCACTGTGGTAATGATGGTGAGAATGAGCGTGGAAAGCGCTAGGCGGCGGCGGGAGAGCAGCTGGTGGAAGGTCAAAAAATACACTAACCCGACGGCGCCCATAATGGCGGTCGATAAGGTTGTACTGACGCTTAGCCAATTGGGCGCTAGGCCGTACAACCCAAAGATGGCCGTGGCAATTACGCCCCCAGCGATGCCCTGGGAGGTCGCCAAGATCCGGTAATTTCGCTCCACTTGCTCAGTCATGAACCAATCCGCACACTCATAGTTATGCTTATGGTTATTATGCCTGGTTAGCGGCGCCGGTACAAGGCCGGTACAAGGGCCGGGTGTATCTGGACCGGCTGGGTTTAGAACCAGCGGTTGCGACGGAAAATCGTGTAGGTTACCAGCATGGCGACGGCGGTTAGGCTCATCACTTCCGCGAAGGCCCAGGGCGAATGCATGAACGGCAGCACCACATTCATGCCGTAAATGCTCGAAATAATCATTGGCACGGTCATCATGATGGTGATGGACGTGAGGCGTTTAAAGATTTTGTTCAGGTTGTTGGCCATGATGGTGGAGTAGGCTTCGCGGATGTTCACAATGGTGGTGAGGCGGCTTTTGGTGAGCTCAATGAGCTCAGTGATGCCCAGTGACAGGTCTTCAATGAGGTCTTCATCTTCTTCGTAGAGCTTGAAATAGCGGCCCGACATCAGGCTGCGCAGGATGGAACTGGTGGGCACCAGGCCGCTTAAGAAGTCGTTGAGCGTGTCTTCAATGTCGATGAAGGTCACGAAATCTTGGTTGTCAATTTGTTCCTTTTTGAGGCCTGAGCGGATGGTGAGGATGGTCTTGCTGATGACGTTCAGCTGCGTGGCGTATGATTGGCGCACTTCCGACAAGATCTGCAGGAGCAGCTTGGTTTTTTGGGTGGTGACGACCGGCGTGCGGCCGTCCATTAGATTGGCCAGGCGCTGAAATTTGCGGCCCGCCACGGTCAACAGCTGCTGCTCGCCGTACACAATGAGCAGTGGCGCCGTCAGGATGCGGCCGTCGTCGGAGTAGCAAAAGCGAGTGTAGATGTAGGTGGCGCCGTCCTCAATTTCCACGCGGGGCGATTCGTTGGGGTCGAGGCCGTCCTGGAGTAGGCTGCGATCGAGGTGGTAGTGCTCGGCGAGTTCGTCGAGCTCGGTATTGCTCGGGTTGACGACGTTTAGCCAACTGCCGGCCTTAGGGCTGGTCAGCTGGCTGAGCTTCTCGGACCGGATGTGGCGGAAGTAAATCGTGATCATGGCATTATGGCTCTTGACTAAATTATAAAATGTTTTACCGCTATTAGTCAAGCCTTGGTTTTGGAACGGTGCTTTGAGCCTGGACAAAACACCAGAAAGCTGCTAGAGTTTGGTAGTTGTTCACTCACCTTTATGGTCCCATACTTTGTATGTGGCCACTCGGTTCGGAAATGTCCGTAAGCAAGCTTCCGTTTATTTCACTCACCTTCATGGTCCCATCGTCTAGTGGCCTAGGACGCCGCCCTCTCACGGCGGAGATCAGGGGTTCGAATCCCCTTGGGACTACCAGGAATTATTTGGCTTCATAAAGCCTCAATTATATATAGCCCAAAATCTGTTTAGGAACCGAAGGCTGCTAGTGTGTACTGGCAGCCTTCGGGGCGTGGTACTGCCATTGTTTGGTGCGCCTGTTTGAGTATTGTTCGTAATAATGCCGCGACCTACAAGTCGGGCACCTATAGCCATCCCAAAACAAAACGTGTCTTTTCGCACCGATGATTCGGGTGATTCAGGATCGGTCGGACCGAGTAAGCTGTATCCGGTGATACAGCGAATGAGGAGTGATCGATCCTGAACTCACGAGCACGGTGAGGGCACACGTTTTGTTTTGGGATGGCTATACTACTCGATCACGTTCAAGTTCAAGCTGACACAAGCCCAGCTCGACGCGCTGCGGTGCATCGCGCCGTACATCGA
>DATDME010000086.1:0-15339 GCA_036518915.1 Candidatus Saccharimonadia bacterium
GCAAAGCTTTCTGCGGCGGGACGACCTGCTAGACACTGAGAACGGCCTCTTGTACCATAGCTGTAACGCTAATAGTGGAGTTTGTTTCAATATGGATGTTCGCAGGCAACAAGCCGACAATTCGTTTGCTGATGTTCCCCAGGCTGCACGGCCACATAACGGAGGCGCTGCCTCGGGTAGCTTGATCAGCCGCGTGTTGGCGGTATTTATGACCCTGGCAGCGCTGGCGATTCTGCTTTGGCTGGGCTCAAAGGCCGTTAACTCGCTCTTGGCTGACAGCGCCGTGAAAGGCAAGCAATACCAAGCCATCTTCCTCACCAACGGCCAGGTTTACTTCGGCAAGGTCAGCAAGGTTGACCAGAGTTACGTGAAGCTAACTGACATCTACTACCTGCAGGTTCAGCAAACCGTCCAGCCGAAGGACAACAATTCGAGCAGCAACAACAACCAGCAAGTTTCGCTGGCCAAGCTTGGCGGTGAGCTCCACGGGCCAGAAGATGTGATGTACATCTCCCGCCAGCAGGTGCTCTTCTGGGAGAATCTCAAGAACGACGGCAAGGTCGCTAAGGCAATCGCCGACTACAAGGCTGGTGGCGGCAAGTAATAGCCACAGGAGTTACGGGGCATAAGCACAGGGCCTTCCTTCGGGAGGGCCTTTCCCTTTTATCGGGCCCGGCGAAGCTGTTCGAGGATGAGCTGGTTGACATGGTCCGGCGCTTCAAGATTGACCATGTGACCCGCATGCGCGATGATTTCGAGGCGTGAGTCGGTAATGCTGTGGTGATAGGTCTGAGCAATCGCGCGAAAGTAGCCGAGGTCATCTTGTCCCACGACTACGAGAGTCGGCTGGTGAATATCCTCCAGCCGGTCCCATGCACGAAGATTATCGGCATCCCGCGGCCTTCGATCTCATAAAATAGCTGGCCGTCTTGTACCGGCGCGTATCCTGTCATGCTGGCAATCTTAGCCGGCGGAACGGGAATGCGCAACCGTACTGATGCGAACCGGCCAGCGCACACAAAAAGAGCCCCGGAGGGCTCAGTTTGCTAAGTAACGATACTTAATTTAGTAGCGGTTGCCGCCACCAGCGCCGGCCTCGGCCTTCGGGCGGGCCTCAGACACGGTCAGCTTGCGACCATCGAGCAGGGCGCCTTCCTCGGTGTTGGCCTTGGCGATAGCGGCGTCAGCCTCTTCGTCCTTGTCGAACTCGACGAAGCCGAAGCCCTTGGAACGGCCGGTGGCGCGGTCCATGATGACGGCAGCGCTGGCTACCTCACCGAACTGCTCGAAAAACTTCTGCAGGTCTTCGTTAGTAGTATTGTACGGCAGGTTGCCGACGAACAATTTCTTGGCCACGTAACTTGGCTCCTCTTACTATCGCCAAGCTTTCGGCCGGGTCGATGGGTTTCCGTCTTCGAAACGGATTGATCTGTACGCGCGCATCGTAGCGTATTTTTAGCTGTCTGTAAATGCCTCGGGGCGGTACCAAGGCGTAAACGTGAGCTGGATGAGCGCAAGTATCATGTAGATTTGGGCCGCGCAGCCCACCCAGCCAACCAGGGCCAACAGCGCCGTGACCACACCCGGCGTGTAAACCAGCGCGGCGAGCAAAGCCATCCAAAGCGCCACGCCAAACCACAGCGACCAAACGCCGAGCGCCAAGCCGGCAGCGGCCACCGCTTTGAGCGCTAAGGTGTGGTACGGGCTGCGCCAATGGCCCCGGTTGGTGTACACGGTGGTAAGCGTCACTTCATTGCGGGCTTCCACCAAGATGTTATAGGCACCCCAACAGACCAGGTAGGCCACCAGGCCGACGGCCGCCCAAAACGTCACCACTGCCAGCTGGGAAGCCACTTCGGAGCGCAGCAGGCCGTCAAAGTGGCTGTGAAATTGGTCGCTAATGGTGTGCAAAACGCCCGAGCTGACGCCAATCCGCTCTAAGATGGCCCGGGATTGGCCAGCTACTAGGATCACGAACGCGGCCGCTAAGGCCATGATGGTCTGGCCGCTCGTGGGCACCACAATGGCCAAGAACCGCTCCCTAAAGGTAAGCACCGCTGACACGCTATCTCCTCTGCTTGGTTACCGGCCGGATTTGCCACAAACCGAGCGCACCGGCAATCACGCCGCCAAGCAGTAGCGCGCCGGCCAGGTCTGGGGCCCACCAGGGGCCGGTGAGCTTGCGCTGGTAGCTGGCGATGGCCGGCTCGCTGATGTTGGCCGTGGGCGTGGCCTTGAGATGCTTGGCGAGGTAATCTTGGTTGCACTTGGCCTGCGTGATGGAATCGGTTTTGCCAGCGCAAGCCTTCTGCGCGTCGGCGTAGATTTGCGAGTTGGCGGCGCTGGCAGCGGCCACGGCAGCTTTGGCGGCGGCCAGGTCACGGTCGTAGGCGCCCTGGAGCGTGTAACTGACCGTGGCGCCGGTGTGGGTTTTGACGTAGTCGGCCAGTTCGGCTTCGGCCGACGTGCTGAGGGCGCCGGTCTTATCTTGGTCGACGATGGCGGCGGCTTGGCGTTTGGCCTCGGCAAGATTTTGCGAGCGCACATACCAGCCGGCCCCCAGTAGCGCGAGCCCGACGAGTAAATACAGGTATCGTTTCATGCTGTACATAGAATACACTATTTGATATGTGGCAGAAATTATTCATCACCGTACTAGGGGGCATTTTGGTCCTGGCCGGGGTGGTGATGCTGGTGCTTCCCGGCCCAGGCTGGCTGACGATCGCGGCCGGTGTGGCGGTGTGGGCGCGCGAGTACCACTGGGCCCGGCGCCTGCTTACGCGGGTGAAACGGCGCGTGCAACGGCTGCGGGCACGGCCGGGTCGAGCGCCGAAGGAATGATGTGCTCGGCCGTGGGCTGGGGCACGAGCGCGGCCAACGCCTGGGCGGCGCGCAGTTTGATGGCCGGCGTAACGTCGCGGGCGCCGGCGGCCAGCAGACCCTTGAAGAGCCCCGGGAACACTAATACGTTGTTGATCTGGTTGGGGAAGTCAGACCGGCCGGTGGCCACGACGGCCGCGCCGGCGGCCAGGGCGTCGGCAGGCATGATTTCCGGCGTGGGGTTGGAGAGCGCAAACACCACCGGCCGGTCGGCCATGGCGGCAACGTGGCCGGCGGTCACCGAGCCGGGCACTGAGACGGCCACTACCGCGTCGGCGCCCTGGATGGCCACGGCCGCATCGCCGGTGAGGTGGCGGGGGTTGCCCAGCTGGGCCCAGCGCTGCTTGTACGGGTCGAGGTTAGGGCGGCCCGGTTCCACGATGCCCTTGGAATCAGTCATCACGACGTCTTCGACACCGTAATCCAAGAGCAGCCGCAGGATGGCGCTGCCGGCCGCACCGGCGCCCACTACGGCAATTTTGGCTTTTTTAAGGTCTTTTTCAACGATTTTGAAGGCGTTGATGAGGCCGGCCAGGGCGACGATGGCGGTGGCATGCTGGTCGTCGTGCATCACCGGAATGTCTAACTCGGCCTGCAAGCGCTCCTCAATCTCATAGCAGCGGGGAGCGGAGATGTCTTCAAGATTGATGCCGCCAAACGTGGGTGCGACGGCTTTGACGGCGGCAATAATTTCGGCGGGGTCTTGTGTGGACAGCACGAGCGGCCAGGCGTCCAGGCCGCCGAGCGCCTTAAACAAAATGGCCTTGCCCTCCATGACGGGCAGGGCGCCGAGCGGGCCAATATTGCCCAGGCCGAGCACGGCCGAGCCATCGGAAACCACGGCCACGCTGCGGCCTTTGAGCGTGAGCTCGGCGGCGTCGGCCGGATGTTCGGCCACATACGACGAAACTTGGCCGACACCGGGCGTGTACAGCGCCGCCAGGGTGTCGGGCGTGAGGTCAGTTTTGGGGGTGACGGCCAGTTTGCCCTGCAGGTCGCGATGCAGTTTGAGGGGATCGATGCGGTGTGTCATTCCCCTATTCTACTCCTCTATAGGCCGGTGGAACGGATTTATCGGATCTGGAAGACGCGCTGGACGGTTTCACGCAGCGTGTTAGCGCGCACTTCATCTTCGCTTGGTAGGTCGGGCCACTCCCAGGCAATCCCGTAATACCGGTGCGCCAAATCAGCTGAGTACTTTTCATCCAAACGTTTTATTTCGTCTTCCGTGAATTCAAAACCAAGGCGCCAATCTTGAGCCGCGGCGACTTCCGCGGCGGAGATTTCAACATATTTGGTCCATTCGGCGCCGATGCCATTCGGCCAGTACACCTTGCGAACCAGGTTATGCTTGGGTAGACAGCCAGGGTTAAAGGCCACTTCGAAGCTGTCAGTGCTGTAGGTAGCTTTTTCGCCATTGTATTGAGCATTGTATTGGGAATCGGTAAAGATATAGGGACGCGCCGGACCGGGATTGGTGGGCTTGATTTGGTAACGGAACCGGCGGGTGGCATCGGGCTGGATGGGGGGAAGGAACCTAATGAGGTACTCATACCGGTACTGGTCGACTTGCCGGAGGTTTTCAATGCTAATGTCAGTTTGGGAGCCATGAGCTGAGAGGGGCAGAATTTCAATGCTCTCCATGCCGCCAGCGTAAGCTGCGTATGATGCCATCTCATCAAGCAGGCCGCTTTGGCTAACGCAGCGGACGGTTTCCTCAACTTCCCAGTGCTGAGGAGTCTGGTTGGCGGTAAATGTAACGGCGACGTGATAATCTGTAACTTGGCGCTGGGCCAGCCGGTCGATCACGCGCCAAACTTTTTTAGCATATAGATATTCAGAATGACGGCGACCGCTCCAACGCAACCGCCAAATTATTACGCCCATGATACTTACGCTAACCAGCAGGCCACAGGCGAACACCGCCAGGAGATGGAGTTGTAAGTCTACGGCCGAGAGACGGCAGCCGGTAGCACAGGTTTGAAACTGGGCGATAAGGTCTTGCCCCAAGAGGTATGCAATGGCCGGTGAGGCGATCGCCAAAATGAGACCAACGATAATGCTTGAGGCATTGTCGGCAGCCTTATCGAGAATTTGTTCCCAGAGCTTCTGGAACCAATTAGGATTTGGGGACGTAGGATCAATAAGGGGTTCACTGGCCATGGTAATAAGGTTACCTTGTAGGTCGTATAATAAAAAGATACACGTAAAAAAGGGGACTGTTGGCCCCTCTTTTACAAAACCCCTGGCTATGCGCGTCCGCCCATGTGACCTCCCGTCTAAGATTTAATTTAAGCTTAACCGCTTTGCTCGAACCGTGGCAAGCAGTTTATATTTTCTATAAGGCCCCAACAAACGGAACAAAAACGATTTTTAGAGTACTCGGTTCGCGGGTATCGTGCAAGGGGTGTAATCTTGAAATTTTTGCCTTACATCAGCGGAAATGTTGGCGTTGGCAATTTGAAGATTACCGGGTTGGCCAGGCCATAGCCCGCTGACGACCGGCTGTGAGTGCCGTCTGATGAGCTGCCACTGGCACGAGCTTGCCATCGGAGAGCTGGAAGGTAAGGTCGGTTTGGCGGGCGATTTCCAGATCATGGGTGACGGCCACGATGGTAGTTTTATGTTGAGCAGCTAAGTTGTGCAGCAGGGTGACGATGAGTTTGCCCGTGGCGGAGTCGAGGTTGCCGGTGGGTTCGTCAGCCAGGATGAGCTTGGGCCGGTTGGCCAGGGCGCGGGCGATGGCCACGCGTTGTTGTTCGCCGCCGGAGAGCCGGGTGGGCTGGCGGACGTGCTTGGAGAGGTCGAGGCCGACTTGCTCGAGGAGCTCGGCGGCGCGGGTCCTGCGTTGCTTGGCGGGGACGCCGGCGAACTCCATCGGCAACATGACGTTTTCGAGGGCGGATAGGTTGGGAATGAGGTTGTAACTTTGGAAGACGAAGCCGATACGGGACCGGCGGTATTTGATGAGGTCGCGGTCGTGCAGGCTGGTGATGGCGCTATCGCCGACGGTAATGGTGCCGGAGGTGGCTTTGTCGAGGGCGCCCAGGAGGGCCAGGAGCGTTGACTTACCTGAACCGGACTTGCCAATGATGCTGGCGAATTTGCCGTCGGGGACTTCAAAGCTCACATCATTGACGGCGGTAACGGCGCCGGCGCCGGAATTGAAGGTTTTGGTGAGATGTTCAACGCGCAACATGGTTATTCTCCTCTCATGACTTCTGCCGGGCGAACTTTAGCGATGAGGTAAGCCGGGATGGCGCTGCCTAGAATGGCGATGAGGATGGCGGCGGCTAGGCCTTCGGCGAGTAAGGGTGCGCCGACGTTGGTTTTAATGTTGCTCATCAGCGATTCGGCGGATTGGGCCGTTTGGCCGAGCCGGCGGGTGAAGCCGCCACCCGGGCCGCCGCCGAACCGGCCGGTGCCCGAGCCGCCGTCTTGGGAGGCGGATTGTGATGTAGGCTGGTTGGCCGAAACGAGCGCGCCGGTGAGCTGGTTGGAGGTGGCGGCGGCAATACCGACACCCAGGATGGCGCCGCACAGCGTCAGCACCAAGGCCTCGGTGACAAACTGGCCCACAATGCCGATGTTGCCGGCGCCAATGGCCTTGAGCACGCCAATTTCGCGGCGGCGCTCGCGGACAATCATCACCATCACGAGGAAGGTAATGACGGCGGCGGCGCCCAGCGCGACCACGAGACCGGTAAAGGCAATGTTTTGGATGCCGGCCAGGGCCGTGATGGCGTCGGTGGTGCTTTGGGCAGCGGAGGTGATGTCGACTCGGCTGTTACCGAGGGCGTTGCCGATGGCGGTTTTGGCGCTGTCGAGGTGGTCGATGGAGTCGACGCGGGCGGAAATCTGGCTGATTTCGCCGGGTTGGCTGGTGAGGCGCTGGGCGGTAGCCAGCGGCACGTAGAGGCCGTCGTTGGAGAACTGGTTTTTGGCGTCAAAGATGCCCACCACATTGAACGTGGTGCTGTAAGCCGTGAAGGTGGAGCCAACTTTCAGGTTATTCTTGGTAGCCAGGCCTTGGCCGACGAGGGCCTCAGGAACATCCGCGCCGGAGAACGTGCCGGTGCCACTGGTAACATTAAACGGCGTGCCGGTGCGGTCGAGGTTGCCTTGGAGACCGGTCATCATGACGGGGAGCTTGATGTCGGGCAGGGCGGCGGGAGTGGCGCTGCCCGTGCCGGAGCTGGAATTTTGGCGGAAGCGGCGGGCCCCGAGTGTGCCGGGATCGATGGAGGAATCAAGATTAACTTGGGAGGTGGGCGCTTGGACCTGGCTCGCGGCGCCACCGGAGCTACTCACCGCCACGCGGAACCCGCCGCCGCCCGAATTCATGATGGCGCCCACTTGACTGACGCCGCTGACCTGGGCCACTTTGGTGACGTCGGCGGACGTGAGCGGCTCTCCCCCGCCCTGGTCGCCAAACGATCCGGCGGCATTAATGGTGAGCGTGGTGGCCGCGGAGGCCTTGAGGTCGGCCACTTTGGCCTTCATGGCTTGGTTGGCCAGGAAGAGCGAAAGCGCGAGAGCGGTGCTAATGCCCAGTAGCACAATGACCGATCCGGTGCGGATGAGGTTCCGGAACGCGTTTTTGACGCCCCGAATAATGGTGCCCATAGTCGAACCTTTCCTTGATAGTTGGCCTAAGCGTAACTGCAAGATCTGAGAAAACGCTGACTGGTTTTCTTATGTCTCAAGTATCCCAACATCCAGCTTCTTGCTTTCTTTATTATGCATAATAAATTAGTTTTTATGTCAAAGATATTATGTTATTGACTCTTGACTAAAAATAAATACAATGTTTTTGTCAGCAGTAAATAATCGCAGCTGACACTCCGAACCCGCTCGCAAGCGGGACGACCGATCCAGTTCTCTGAAAGCGAGTTGATCTGATGTTCTTCACCCAGCACGGCGGCCGCCGTGCAGCCGTGGGCCTGATCGCCGCACTCGCCCTGCTCCTCACTGCCTGCGGAGGGAGCCGCGGTACGGCCACGAGCTTGCCGACCGCCCCGGCCCGTACGTCGCAGATTCAGCCGGGGGCCCCGGGTGCTCCGGGTGCCGGAGTTAGCGCCAGTCAGGCCGGCAACGGTCAGACCGCCGGCTCCAGTTGCCCCACCGAGGCCACGAACGGCGCCAAGACCAACACGCTGCTGTACGGCGGTGTGGCCGCCGGCGCCGCCTACTTCGGCCTCATCAAGCCGTTCCGCAACGGCGACTTCAAGGACAAGCAGACCGGCAAGGTGCGCAAGTTCAAGGTCGCCAAGGCTGGCCTGGCGCTCCTCGTGGCCTACAAGTCGGGCCAGAAGGCGCTCGAACACGCCCAAGACAGCCCGGCGCTCTGCCGGGTGAAGGACAAGTTCAGCAACATGCTCAGCGGTCTGCAGAACATCGGCAGCAAGATGAAGTTCGGTCAGCTGCCCGACGCAGCCACGGTCTCCCAGGAGGCCACGCTGGTCAGCGCCGTCAACTCGGGCGGTGTTCCCGAGCTGTGGGGCAAGCAGGCCGCCCAGGCCGACCCCAGCGCCGGCAAGGCGGAGTCCGACGAGGACAACACCAACAGCTGAACTCATCGGACCATGATGGCCTGATCATCTGATGTGGCGGGACGGAGGCTCAGGACGAGCCTCCGTCTCCGCAAGACTGTGAGCAATTGTTTGACAATCGAGTCGAAGGGAGCGCGGCATGACTGCCGCTACCGTACCAGCAGGCCGACCTGCGGCGATCACCACCGAACCGTTCGAGCTGCGGTGGTGGCAGCGCCCTGGCGTGTTGGTCCGCACGCTGATCGTCGTGCGTTTCATGACCATCGCTTGCTGGGGCGCCTATTACCTGGCAACCCAGACCCACATCCCCATGGGATGGCTGCTGCTCCTGCCCAACAAGTCGCTCCACGCCTGGTTAGTGCATATCAACCAGTCGCAGCACGAGCTGACCAACACCTCCATCTGGCACGGCCTGGTGCCGGAGCAGTTCCGCCGTCACGGCTACCGCAAGCTATATGAGGGCATCAGCGGCGGTGCCGTCGGCTTTGGGGTCGGACTCAATATCCTGGCGGCCAAGAAGCTGGCAAAGATGCAGGCTGAGCTCAAGTGGTACGACCGCGCGGAAATGTTCTTGCGCATTCCGAACTGGAAGGACGACGCCTATCGGGCTCGCAAGGGCCTGCCACCACTGTCTGGGTGGCAGGTGGGCATGGCCTTCGGGTTTTGGATGTGGCTGTACGCCGCCCCACCGGCCTGGCTGTTGCTCTTCGTGTTCCGGCACGCCGGGTTCGAACACCGGGAGTCCATCGCCTATTTCCTCATCGGTCTGGTGGTGTCGCCGATCGCCAAACGGCCCGTGGGCCCGGTGCTGGCCGACATGCTGAAGCAGCGGGCCGAGCAGCGGGTCGCCAAGGGCAAGCGCCTTCGGTGGTACCACTACGTGACTATCGGTCCGGTCTACCGGGAGCTCATCCGGCGAGCAAAGGCCAGGGGTGCGGCAGCATCGCAGGTCTCGCTCAAGGAGCGCAGCCGCCTGACGACCTTCATGCATCGAGTAGCCATCATCCTGGTGGTGGCCTGCTTCATCCTCGGCTGCGTGGTGAAGTTCTACATCGCACCACACGCCCACGACAACGATATCGCTGACACCAACTCGATGTCGGTGACACTCTAGCCCCGTCCGGGGCGGGACGCCCGGCACACGGATGTGCCGGTCAAGATGTCCCGCTCCGGCGGGCATCTGCGTATCAGGGCTTGGGAGATTTGTGGGCGCGACGCGCGGTAACCCGGCGGATTGCCCGGTTGAAATTGTCGCTGGCGGTATGCACGTAATCCATGAAGGAGACCGGCGCTTGGGAGGTGAATCTTACTGGCAACTTAACGGTAAACGTCGTCCCCTTGCCGAGGGTGGAGTCCACCGCGATGGCGCCATGGTGCAGGTCAACGATGCGCTTGGCGATCGACAGGCCGAGGCCATAGCCGCCAACCGATTTGTCGCGGGCCCGCGAGCGGTCGGCCCGGTAGAAGCGGTTAAAAATGTAAGGCAGGTCGGTGGCGGCGATGCCGGCGCCCTGGTCGGCCACCGTGAAGCGGATGTGCTGGCCGGCTAGCGCGCTCGCCAGCGTGATGGTGGTGCCGTCGGGGCTGTACTTGATGGCGTTATCAATCAGGATGGCAAACAGCTCAACCAGGCTGTCGCGGTCGCCGGCCAGGGTTCCGGCGCCGGATTTGATTTCTAGGTTGATGTTGCGCTCGCTGATGGCGCCGGCAAAGCGCTCGGCGGCGTCATTGATGATGTCGGCGGCCGGGGTTTTGGTGATGGCGGCGGGGTCGAGGCCTTTTTCGGTGCGGGCCAGGCGCAGCAAGCCGGCAGACAATGATTCAAGTTTGGCGATTTCTTCCAGGTTGGACGCCAGCAGGTCACGAGCCTCGGTGGCCGGCAAGTCCTTATGGCGCAGCGCCACTTCAATTTCCGCCCGCATCGCCGTGAGCGGTGTGCGCAGCTCGTGGCTGGCGTCGCCGGTGAAGCGGCCCTGGATTTCCATCGCTTCCTGAATGGGCTGGAGGGTACGGCGGGCTAACAGATAGGCCGCGGCGCCACCGAGTAGCAGCATGCCGGCGTTGAGCAGCAGCAGCCGGAGGACGAGGCGGTCCTGGTCTGAATTGAGCTCATCGTCGAGATATTGGTTGTACTGCGTGCGGCGCTGTTCCAGCTGGGGCGGCAGCGGCAGGCGGTTGATGGCGCCGCGCTGGTGCTCGATGGTGCTGGCAATCTGGCCGTAAGACACGTTGTACAGCACCACGCTAAACACCCCTGACACCAGCATGACGATGGCGAGGTAGGAGAGCGTAAGTTTGGCGGCAGCAGATCTAAACATTCAGTTCCTGGTAATTATAAGTCAGTTATAGGGGATGGCATACGCCTCGCACTTCGCCTCGCTCCGCTCAGAGGCGGTACTCAGCATATGCCACTCCCCCTTACAAGTCCCTATGCTTCCCAAACTTTCGTGCGCTGCGATACAGGACTCAGGGAAGAGGATGTTTACTGCGTGGCCGCCTCTGACCGAAGGGAGGCGAAGGCCACCAGTGAACATCCGGCTAATCGTCTATGCCGAGCTTGTAGCCAAAGCCCCGCGCAGTGTGAATCAGCTCGGGGCCCTTGAAGGGCCGGTCGATTTTGGCGCGCAGGTAGCCAATGTAGACTTCGAGCGTGTTGGGCAGAATGTCGGCGTCGTAATCCCAAACGTGCGAGATGATGTTTGATTTGGAGAGGATGCGGTTTTGATTGCGGAGCAGGTACTCAAGTAAAGCGTACTCGCGCTGGCTGAGATTAATCTTGCGGCCGGCCCGTTTGACCTCGTAGGTTTGCGTGTCCATAGACAGGTCGTCGAGGGTAAGTACATTGGATGTGACGTCCTGCGGCCGACGGAGCAGCGCCCGAATGCGGGCGAGCAGCTCCTCAAAGGCAAAGGGCTTCACGAGGTAATCGTCGGCGCCGGCGTTGAGGCCGGCCACGCGGTCTTCAACTTTGTCTTTGGCGGTCAGCATGATGATGGGCGTGCGGATGCTATTGGCGCGGATTTCTTTGCAGATTTCGGCGCCGTCGAGCAGGCCGGGCAACATGCGGTCGAGCACGATCACATCGTAGTCTTCGGCCAGGGCCGAGCTGAGACCTTCATCGCCGTCATAGGCCAGGTCGACCGCATAGGTTTCTTGCTCTAAGCCGCGCTTGATGGCGCCGGCGATTTTATGTTCGTCTTCTACTACGAGGATTCTCATGCGGGTAGTATACCGGAATTCGTCTGAGAGCGGGCTGAATTACTGGTGGGCAGCGTAGAGGTGCTCACGGGTGAGGGGCAAGTCGGCCTTGGGGCCCTTGGTCATAACGAATTGCGACAGGGTTAGCCCGGCATAGCGGAAGCCGCCGGCCGACGTCCCAAGATAAAAACGCCACATCCGGTAAAAGCGTTCGTCGTAGCGGCGCACCACTTCATCGCGGTGGCTGTCGAACCGGCGTTGCCACTCTTCGAGCGTCAGGGCGTAATGGAAGCGCAAATTTTCGTAGTCTTGCAGTTCAAAGCCGTACCGCTCCATCAGCTGGGCGGTTTGGGCGACGGTCGGCAAATAGCCACCGGGGAAAATGTAGCGGTCAGTCCAGACGCTAATGGGCTCAAGGCGGGGCGCCGTGATGGTGTGGAGCACGCTTAGGCCGTCTGGCTTGAGCAGGCGGTCCAGCGCCTTAAAGTAGGTGGCATGGTTCCCCTTGCCAACGTGTTCATACATGCCGACCGATACGATGCGGTCGTAGGCTGCCTGGGCCGGCAGATCCTGGTAGTTGCGCAGTTCGATGGTGATTTTATCGGCCAGGCCGGCCGCCGCCACCCGCTCTTGGGCCAGCTTATGCTGCTCGGCGCTGAGGGTAATGCCATGGCCCGTTACGCCGTACTGCTGCACCGCGGCAATCAGCAGCTTACCCCAGCCGCAGCCAATATCAAGCAGCGTTTGGCCTGGTTTCAGTTGGAGCTTGCGCAAGATGTAATCAACTTTCTGGTCCTGGGCTTGTTCAAGGGAATCCGTGGGCTGGCGGAAATAGGCGCAGGAATAGGTCATGGATTCATCGAGCCAGAGTTTATAGAAGTCGTTACCCAAATCGTAGTGATGGGCGATCTGCTGGCGTTGCCGGCGGCGGCGGTTGGCCTGGCGGGGCCGGGGGAGGTTGAGGCGGGCGAACTGCTGCATCATGGCAGCGTTAGCCGCGGCCAGCCCGCTGATTGCCCCCAGATCGCCGATGATGTCGGTTTGGCCATTCATATAGCTTTCGCCAAGCCCGGTGAGCGGATCGAGCAATATCGCCCTCATGACCCGAGGGTGCTTAAAGTGCAGCTCAACCGACGGATCATCGGGGCCATAATGTTTGACCGTGCCATCGGGGTAATAGACGCGCAGACCACCGGATGCCATGCGACTCAAGATATGGTCGAGGATGGTTTTAGCTACCATAAAGGCATTATATGGTATGGCAATAATTTTTGAAAAAGCTTATGCTTGTCACAGGTAAATGACAAAAGAGGCGGCATGCCAACAGCGGTTGAGCTCCACAATGTGACGCGCGTCTACAAGATGGGTGATGAAATTTTGAAGGCGCTGGACGGCATTAATTTGGCGATTAAACCCGGCGAGTTTGTGGCGATTACCGGACCGAGCGGTTCGGGCAAGAGCACCTTGGCGAATATTATTGGCGGCCTGGACGTAGCTAACTCCGGCAGCGTGATGGTGGACGGGCTTGATTTGGCGGCGGCGCACGATAAAGAATTATCGCGCTACCGTAACCACACGATTGGGTTTGTGTTCCAGAGCTTTAACTTGCAGCCCACGGCCACAGCTTTAGAAAACGTGATGATGCCGCTGGTGCTGGGCAGGCTGCCGCGGGGCCAGCGCCGCGCCCGGGCCGAGGCCTGCCTGAAAGCGGTGGGCCTGGGCGAGCGCATGAAACACAAACCCACTGAGCTGTCGGGCGGGCAGCGGCAGCGGGTGGCGATTGCGCGCGCCCTGGCCAACCAGCCCAGCATCATCATCGCCGATGAGCCAACGGGCAACCTGGATTCTGAGCGCGGCAAGGAAATTATGGCTCTGCTGCACGATTTGAACAAACAGGGCATCACGCTCATCATCATCACGCACGACCAAGAAATCGCCAAAATGGCGGACCGCATACTGTATATCAAGGACGGCCGGATGACCGAGCGGAGGGGCTAAGATGGGACTGCTCGACCTAATCTTGACGGCCCTGCGCAACCTGCGGCGGCAAAAATTGCGCTCAGCCTTAACAATTTTTGCGGTGGTGATTGGCGCGACCAGCGTGACCATCATGCTGGCGCTGGTGACCGGCGCGAAGGATTTCTTTTTTAAGCAATTTTCGGCCAATGGCACCCTGCAGCAAATCGCGATTTCATCGCAGACCGACCTGAGCAAATTCGATGACGGCAATAACGGCGGCAATAACTGCGATTCGTGCATAAAGCTGACCGACGCGCTGGCGGCCAAGGTGGCGGCGGTGCCGCACGTCACGGGCGTGGCGCGGCGCCTGGGGGCCGGCGCGTTTGAAGCCATCACGTATGGCGGGCAAAAATTGCGCCTGAACCAAATTGAGGGCTACGACGCCAACGGCATCCTGAGCAACACTTTGCTGGCCGGGCGCGACATCAGCGCCACAGATCAAGACGGTGTCATCACGGTCACCTCCGATTACGCCGATAAGTGGGGCTTTAAGGGCAAGTACGGCGATTTGGTGGGCAAGTCAGTTGATCTGACGTCGCGCACCTGGTACCAAGGCGTGGGCTTTACTCCGGCCACGCCCGCTCCGCCGCAACCCGGCCAGAACAACCAGCAACAACCCCAGCAGCAGCCCACCGTACTCAAGGCCACCATCGTGGGCGTGACCGACGGCGGTGACCACGGCGAAACGGTGCGGGCGCCCCTCAGCTGGGTCATCGCCATGAACGAGCAGCAGATGTACCAAATGACCGACGCCGACCGCAAGCTCAACGAGGCCGAGCAGCAGGCGGCCTGCCGTAACCATGGCCCGGGGCCCTGCAACCCGCCGGCCACGCAGCACTACACGCTGGTGGTCACGAATTTTGTTGACCAAAACGGCTACAGCGCGTTTACGGCTAAGGTGGACGACCCGGTCCACGCGGCGGCGGCCACGGCGGCCATTAAGCGGCTGGGTGTGGGCGCGGCCGACGCGCAGAGCCTGATCCAGTCACAGCTGCGCATTTTTAACATCATTAGTTATGTGCTGGGCGGGATTGGCGCGATTTCGCTGGCGGTGGCGGCCATCGGCGTCATCAACACGATGGTGATGGCCATTTTGGAGCGCACCCGCGAGATTGGCGTGCTGCGGGCCTGCGGGGCCACCCGCGCGACGATCCGGCGGCTGTTCACGATTGAGGCGGGACTGCTGGGCTTCTTGGGCGGCGTGATCGGCGTGTCTTGCGGCTATGGCCTGACGATCGTGGCCAATATCATTATTAACCGGCAGTTAACCGGCCAAAGTATTAAAGCCAGCAATATTATTGGGTTGCCGCTGTGGCTGATCGCGGCCGTGGTGGGCACGACCACCGTGATTGGCATGCTGGCGGGATTATATCCGGCATTCCGGGCGGCGCGGCTCAACCCAGTGGAGGCGTTGCGGTACGAGTAGGAGCTTGGGCCGGACATATGCCGGCGGTTCGAGCCCGAACTATTAGGCAATGGCCGCTCCGGAAATTATCACTACCACCGTGCGGCCGGCGAGCTCACTACTGAGCTGCGTGAGGGCAGCCGCGGCCAACGCGCCGGCGGGTGAGGCCTGAATCTTGAGCTGGTTGAGTTCGGCTAGGGTGCGGCGGACGTCCGATTCGGGCACGTGGACGGTTTGATCAGTGACGCTGGCGGCCAGCGGGTGGCGGCCGGCGGCGCCCAGGGC
>DATDME010000087.1:0-27094 GCA_036518915.1 Candidatus Saccharimonadia bacterium
CCGCAACCACCGGCCCAACATGGATGACCTGCTTATGAGGGTTTCCGCCGGGCTCTGGAACTTTCATCTCCAACAAACAACCTAGCCTCATGTGGGAAGGGGGATGGATTGTTTGGGTGAGATTAATTGGCTACAAGTTTAGTGAGCCCGAACCGCTTGCTGCAGCTGCTCGGCGGAAGGCTGTTCAATGCTGCAAATGTAGTAGCGTGACTCAATGGCAGTTGCCGGCATGCCTTGCTTGTAAGCGGCGGTTCTAACCTTGGGCTGCACCGTCCGCCAAAGTCGGCAATCTCGATCCAGTCGTCGCAGCCGGCGATGACGGCGCAGATGGCAATCATGATGATGTCGATGAGGGAATGAGCCTTCTGGCGCTCCATCCTAGGGTCAGTAATGGTGATGAAATGTTGAGCGAAATTATGGCCTTGAGATGAACCCTAACCCGGCCCATCTGAATCAGGGCTGGCCACGGCTGGGTAACGCGGCCGGTTTCGCAACGGCGCTCAGCTGTGCAATCGGGGCGCTGGCCACGCTGGTGCAAAGACACATCAACCCGATCAGGGCACACGTGTCTGCAGCTTCCAGGTCGTAGTCACATCTACGACCCCATTCCGCCCGCCGACTTAGGACGTCCACCGGCCTGATGGTCGGCGGGCGTCCTGCGTAATAGGGAATCGCAATACTATTGCATGTTCGCATACTGTTCGGTATATTGGCTTTGTAACAGATAGACTGGGATAAGCCAAAGGGAAGGGTATGGAACTCAAACTCGATCGCATCAGCCGTCAACTACAAAAGCAAAACCTCTTGCTGCAGCAGCTTGAGCGGCTGATGCGCCAGCAGTCCGATACCGCCAACCGCCGTTGCGACGCCACCTTCAAAACGCTCGGCGACGGGTTTCGCAACCTCAATCGCCGCCTCGACCAGCATGAGCTCGTGTTCGAGGCCATCGACGACCAGCTCCGCGACGACGATGCCCCGCCGTCATTCGCATCGGCCCTGCCAATGCGTTAGCATTAGCAGTATGAGCAAGCAGGCACCAGCCCCAGCGAGGGCCGAGGACGACATCGATTATTACGAGTTGTTTGGCCTAGAACCCAATGCCACCGCGGAGCAAATTCGTCACGCCTATCGCGCGGCGGCCAAACGGCACCATCCTGACGCCGGCGGCACGCCCGAAGCCATGGACCTGCTTAACGAAGCCTACGCGGTGCTCGGTGATCCGTTAAAACGGCATGAATATGATACTGAGCGCCGGCTTGAGGCCGAAAGGCGGCGGGCCAAAATAGCCCCTGCCCCAGAGGCAGAAATGACATACTTCGACATGACGGCGCGAATGCAGGCGGAGCTATTCCGCCAGCAGGCCGATTTACTAAACGCCCAGCGTGCGGCTTGGGCGCGGCAGTCGGCCGCTACCACGCTCAGCAACACGCTCATGTGGCTCTGTCTGTCGCTCGTACTTGGTTTTCTATTGCGTGCCGAATTAACGCGTCAACTGGCTTGGGTGTGGTTTTTGCTCAACGCTGGCCTGCTGGCCGCCACCGGCTTTGGCATCACCGGCATATTGTGGCCCGATTTGCGCCTCGAACTGCTCGATTTAAGCTTCAAGCGGCGCCTATTGCCGTCGCGGCGTTGGTGGAAGCGGACGCTGATCGTCATCTGTGCCGCAACCGCCATCAGTGCGGCAATCGTAATTTCAGCGCTGGTCATGCCAAGTTAGATCCCGCAAACGAGCTCAAATAGTTGTCAGACTGCCAGATATCAGGTATAATCTCCCTCAAGAGTGCTATGCACATCAATGTACGAGACTTTTTAGCTGAATCAGTCGGGTATAGCCGGGCTTACACCATTTCTGGTGAACGTCCGCAGCTTGAGTCTGTGGTACTCACAGACGACATTGCCGGCGAAGTCACAATCGCTCACCTGGAAGGGCCGAGTGTATTAGTGAAAGGCCACGTTAAGTCCGGAATTCAGCTCGAATGCCATCGTTGCTTGCGCACTTTTAGCCGTCCAGTTGAGGTAAAATTTAAGCAGGTCTTTGCCGAGCAGCCCGAAGACGACGACATGCCCATCATCGACCGCGAGATTGATCTCGCGCCCCTGGTTGAGCAAGAAATCCTCCTGAGTCTGCCCATCAAAATCTTGGACCGCCCCGACTGCCCGGGCATTCCCGTGCCTGACGGCAACAAGCCAGCCACTCCGCCCGACCAGAGCCTCAAAGCTCGCGCGCGTATCATCAAAGAAGAAAGGTAACACCCATGGCCGTACCCAAGAAACGAACTACCCGCAGCATCCAAGGTGCCCGCCGCTCGCACCTGGCGCTCGCCGCTACCCAGCTGGTGGCCACCACCGCCGGTGTGCTCGTGCCGCGCCGCCTGAAGAAGGCCGCCGAACTCGGCCTCATTAAGCCGGCGAAGCGGTAGCCCACGCCATGGCCTCGAACCGTCACCTTGGCCGCATTGTCGCCATGCAGACGCTCTACGAGCATGACTTCCGGGGCGGCGATGGCGCTGGGCTGCAATTGCCGCCCATCCTGGAGCGCAACCTCGACGAATTTCGCTCCAACATCGACGACACCAACTTTGTTGAAGATGTGGTGTCGGGCGTCCACGCGCACCAGGATGAAATTGACGCCATCATTGGCCCGGCCGCGCCCGAGTGGCCGGTCGACCAAATCGCCAAAATCGACAAAATCATCCTGCGCATTGGCGTCTACGAGCTGATGATCAAGCGCGAAGTGCCGCCGAAGGTGGCCATTAACGAAGCCGTTGAGCTAGCTAAGACGTTCGGCGGCGAGAACTCTAGCAAATTTATCAACGGTGTCCTTGGCACCATTTACCGATCGAGTGACTTCTATGAACCAGAACAAGAAAGTGGGACGCCGACCGCAGCCGAATAGGTCCGGCAAAGCCAAGGGCCCTAAACGCATTCGCGCCACCCGGGAATACACCGCCGGCGGGGTAGTGTACCGCCGCACGGCCGAGGGCGGCGTGGAAATTCTCATGATCCAAGACCGCTTGGGCCGGTGGACCATTCCCAAAGGCCACGTGGAACCGGGTGAGTCAATTGAGCAAACCGCCGTGCGCGAGGTCGCCGAAGAAACGGGCTTAAGCCACCTGCGCCTGGGCGACAAGCTCGACAAATTGCATTTCTTCTACCGTCGTGAGGGCAAGCTCATCTTCATGACGACGCACGTTTTTCTGATGGAAGCGGTGGGCGATACCGATAACATCGTGGCCGAAAACTCCGAGGGCATTGTGGACGCCAAGTGGTTTGAGGCCACCAAGGCGCTCAACTTAATTGAGTACCGTGATACCGAGCGGCTATTTCGCATGGGCTTATCACGGCTCGGCATCGAAATTAAAAATTTCAGCAAATCGCCCGCCCAAGCCGCCGGACAACATAGTATGATAAACAAAACGCAGGCCAACGCCCTATGACACCACTCCAAGCTTTTCAAGACAGACTTAACCTCCACTTTACTGACCAAACCCTGCTCGAACGGGCGTTTATCCACCGGTCGTACCTCAACGAGCATCCCAAGCTCGGCCTGGAGCATAACGAGCGGCTCGAATTTTTGGGCGACGCCGTGCTGGAGCTGGTGGTCACCGATTTCCTGTACCGCAACTATCCCAATCCTGAGGGCGACCTCACCAACTGGCGCTCGGCCCTCGTCAAAACCGAGTCGCTGGCGGCGGTGGCCGAAAAACTGGGCATTGCCGGGTTCTTCAAGCTGTCCAAAGGTGAGGCTAAAGGCAATGCCCGGTCGCACGCCCTCATCTCCGCCAACGCGGTTGAAGCGCTGATTGGTGCTACCTATCTCGACCAAGGCTACGACGCCGCCCGTGATTTTGTGCTCACCCACATCGTGTCCCGGTTGGAAGACATCCTCAAAGACGGCAGCTGGCTCGATGCCAAGAGCCGCTTCCAAGAGACCGCTCAGGAGCAGTTCGGCCTCACGCCGGCCTACCGCGTGCTCGGCGAAGAGGGCCCCGATCACGACAAAACCTTCACCATTGGCGTATACGTCGGCGATAAACTCTTCGGTAAAGGTTCAGGCTCAAGCAAGCAGGTCGCCCAGCAGGTGGCCGCCGCCGCCGCCCTCAAACAGCTAGGCGGCCATCAAGCCGGCAGCCCCGTGAACGCCGCTGTGGCCGAGCCTGCAGAAGTGACCACGTCGGCCGCCGACTAGCCGCGCCTAGCCGCGTAAGGAAAGCGTCATTTTGGTTTGCGCTTGCGATACAATAAGCCTAATGCCGATGGAGGGTTCCGGTTGGTTATTGCCCGCATCCAGCTTGTGGGATTCAAGTCCTTTGCTACCAAAACCACGCTCGAGTTTGAGCGGGGGATGACAGCCGTGGTCGGGCCGAACGGCTCCGGCAAAAGTAACGTCGCCGACGCCGTCCGCTGGGTGCTCGGCGAGCAAAGCAAGGGCAAGCTGCGCCTGGAAGACCGTGAGGCCGTGATTTTTGCCGGCAATAGCGAGCGCGCCAAGGCCAGCTTTGCCGAGGTAACCATTACCTTTGATAACCAAGACGGCGGTTTTCCGCTTGACCTCACGGAAGTGGAGATTTCCCGGCGGCTGTATCGCAACGGCGAGTCGGAGTACCGCCTGGCCGGACGTCCAGCCAAACTAGCCGATATCCAGCTGGCCCTAGCCGGGGCCGGGGTAAGCCCGGGGGGTTACTCGGTGATTGGGCAGGGCATGATTGATCAACTGCTGCTCGCCAGCCCTGCCGAGCGCAAGTTGTTATTTGATGAAGCCGCCGGCATTCGCGCGCCCGAGCTGAGCCGGGAGGTGGCGCAACGCAAATTGTCCGCTACCGAGGCTAACCTGGTGCGGTTGCGGGATATTCTCACCGAGCTTGAGCCGCGGTTGGCTTCGTTAGAAAAAGCCGTGCGCACCGCCGGCCAGCAGGCAGGGTTGGCAGACCAGGTGGCCGAACTCCGCCGCCACGTGGTAGCCGCCCGCCTGCATCAGGCTGGCGCGGCCGGGCAAGCCGCCAGTCACCAGGCCACAGCCGCGGCCGCCAGCCTGGCCCGCTTAGAATCCGAGCAAACCACCCTCACGAACCAGCTAGAAGCGCTGCGGGCCGCGCGGCACGCCGTCCAAGCCGGGCAACAGGCCGCCGCCGACGAGGTGGTCCGGCTCGAAGCTGAGCGGTCTGCCGCCTTGTCTAGCTACACCCAGCACCAAACCGAGCTGGCGGCCGCCGCTGGCGCAGCCCAATCCGCCGCCGGCCTCAGTGGCCGCCTCGCCGAAGTCGAGCGGCGCCTGAAGGACGCCCACGAGCGGGCCGCTGAGCTGGTCGCCGATCAAAAAGCCGCCACCGCCACGCTCGACCGCGCCAACCGGGCGGTGGAGCGGGCCGGTCAGGACGTCGCGGCCGCCCAGCGGGCCCTGGTGGCCCTGCGCGAGGCCCACTCCGAGGGCACCCGCGACCAGTACCTCAAACACGCCCTCGAAATTCTAAAGGTGCTGGCGGCCGGCCTGGGCGACCGCAGCCTGGCGCCAACTGAAGTTAAACTCCTGGTCCACAAGGCCGGCCGCCTCTTGAGCCACGCCGCCCACCGCGAGCCCGGCGGCCTGGTCGCGCAATTACAGGAGGCCCAAAGCCGGCTTGAGACCGCTATGAACCGGCGCGAGACCGCCGTGGAGCACCAAACCAACGTCACCATCACTCAGCGCTCGCTAGAAATTGACCGGGTCCACCAAGCCGAGGTGGTTGACCAGCTCACGGCCGACGCGGAATCATTACAGGCCCAGCTGGCAGCGGTTGATGCCGCGGGCCGCCAACACCAAACCCTGGCTCGCCAGGTGGAGGTCGATCAAGCTGCGCTCGCGCGCCTTGACGAGCAGCTCACCGCCGCCCGGCGGGACCTGCAGCCCAGCGGCGCAACCGATGACCAGCTTGAGGCCGAAACCACCACCGCCACAGCTCTGGAGCGTTGCCGGGCGGCGTTGGCGGCCGCCGCGGCCGCCGCCCAAGCCGCGGCTGAACAGCAGGCGGCCGCCTCCGCCGCCCGGGAGGCGGCCCTCACTCTGGCCGCCAGCTGGGACATCACTCCCGAAGCCGCCGCCCGCCTCAAGCCGGCGCCCCTGGCGCTGGCCGAGCTCGCCACCGCTCTCACGGCCGCCGAAGCTACCTTGGCCGCCACCTCCACCGTCCAGGCCGACCAACTAGCCGAATACGAGCTGGTCAAGGCCCGTCACGCTGAGCTAACCGGCCAAATTGCCGACCTCCAGCAGGCCCAAGCTGATATCCAAGCTGTGATCGCGCAGCTCGATAGCCTCATCCGCCAGCGCTTCAAGGCCAATATGCAGGCCCTGGCTGAACAATTTGCCGCCTACTTTGACCGCCTGCTCCCCGGTGGCCACGCCAGTCTAGCTCTGGAGGCCACGCCTGACGGCGCCTACGGGGTGCAAATTAAGGCCAGCCCCGCCGGCAAGCGCCTCACCAACTTGGCGGCCCTGTCCGGCGGCGAGCGCACGCTCACTGGCGTGGCGCTGCTGGCGGCCATTTTGCGCGTCAACCCTAGCCCGTTCATCATCCTCGACGAAGTAGACGCGGCCCTCGATGAAGCCAACTCTGGTCGTCTGGCCAGTATCCTGGCGGAACTGGCCGAAAGCTCGCAGCTCATCGTCATTACTCACAACCGCCAAACCATGCAGGCCGCCCGCCTCCTCTACGGCATCACCCTCACGGCTCAGCACGCCTCGCACGTGATGCCGCTGCGCCTTGACGAGGCCGCGGCCATGGCCGCCCGCTAACTGGTATAATAGACCTCGCGGCGGGTGCAAACGAGAGGCAGGAGACAAATGATGACAGATAGATCACCACGTACCGTACAACGCCTCACGGACCTCGAAGGCAGGTTGCCAGAACCAAATCAGGTTATGGCGCACGACCTCAGCCTGATTGGAGGAACAAGCGAGGGCGGTGTCCACGCCACTGGCACCGGAGGTCTGGCCGAAGCACTTGAGCGCCTGATCCAGGACCAGTACGACCCGGAATTCCGCTGGATCCTCGAAGTTCCCAGGGTTTGCTGGCCGGTCAGCGGTCCCGAAACCGGGCAACTGCCGGAACTCTGGGTCTTGTGCTACGGCGAGATTGGCGGCACCTTCGCTGTGCCGCTAGAACTGCTGCCGCGGCAGCTCCAGGGGCAGCTCAAAGCCAACTGGCTCAGCTGGCAACGCTAGATTCTTGATCGCCGTGCCCGCCGCGAATTCTCCCCCTGCTTCATGATGACGCAGGGGGAGACGCCCCTAGTTGACTTTTACCCTCAAAAACGCTAAACTCTAATCCGTTGTAACTATCTAGTAGGAATACCTCTTTGTTAGTCATTCGTCTCGCCCGCACGGGCCGCGCCAAATACCCCACCTACCGCATTGTCGCGGCTGAATCAGCTCGGGCTGCCACTGGTAAATTTGTGTCGGTGTTGGGTCACTACAACCCGCACACCAAGGAACTTGTCATCAAGCAGGACGAAATTAAGCAGTACCTGTCAAACGGCGCCCAGCCGTCCAACACGGTCGTGAAATTGCTCCAGCGCGAGAAGGTTGAGCTGCCCCAGTGGGTCAAACTGAAGACCAAAACTCCTAAGGTCACTGAGGCCCCGGCCGAAGAGGCCAAGCCCGAGGCGCCTCAGGTTGAAGCCGCTACCGAAGCCGCTGAAGCCGTAGCCGACGAGGACGTCCGCGTCGCCGAAGTCGCCGAAGACACCGCCGCCGCCCAGGAAGGCAACGCGCCCGACGCCGACAGCACCGAAATTGCCTAGTCGCCCGCCGCGCGGAAAAATATTGCGAAAACCGCTCCATTATTAGCGGCGTAAAATGGTATGATATACCCATACACACGTTACCCGAAGGAGCGTCAGATATGCCGGACATGGATAAAGAATTCGTAGAATACGTTGTTAAAGCCTTAGTCGCCCACCCGGAGGACGTCTTTGTCCGCCGCAGTGTCGACGACATGGGCGTTTTGCTTGAATTGTCTGTCAACCCCGAGGACATGGGTAAAGTCATCGGCAAAGCCGGCGCCACGGCCAAGAGCATCCGCACCCTGCTGCGCGTGCTGGGCAGCCGCGACGACGCCCGCGTCAACCTCAAAATCATTGAGCCCGAAGGCGCCGAAGGCCGCCACGCTGCCGCTGCCGACACGGCCGCGCCCGCTCCGGCCGAGCAAGCCCAGGCCAGCAGCCATGACCCCGAAGCCGAAATGCTCGCCCGCACCAAGCGCGAGTTCGCCGACCTCGACGACCTCGACCTCTAAAACCACAAGATTGCATGCAAATCAGCCGCTTACATCTGATCGGGGGCGCTCCGCTAACCGGCAAGTCCACGCTGGCCAACAATCTCGCACGCGGCTTGCCCGGGGTCGCCATCTCGACCGATAACATCCGCGAATGGATGCAGCGGGTGACGAATAAATCGGATTACCCCGAACTATTCTCCAGCCACGGCATTACGGCGGAGCAGTATTACCAAAAGTACCCCACGGCTCAAGCGGCCCTCGAAGAGGAGATTCTCCAGGGAGAAGAGGTAGCGGTTGGCGTGCGGGCCTTCCTTGATCTGGAAACTCCTTGGGAGACCCTCATCATTGAAGGGATCGCCATCACGCCGCAACTAGCGCGCGAAATCATCGACCGGTACACTAATCTCGCAGTTACGGTCGATCTGCTGGTTGACCAGGACGAGCAACGTATCCGGCGGCGTATCGCCAACCGCGGGTTGTGGGGCCCCACCAACTCCTACCCCGAGCATTTGCAAGCTATCGAGGCTGAGTGGACCATATTATATAACCAATGGTTTGAGGCGGAAGCGGCCAAATATGGCTTCCCGGTAACCTATATCACCAACCCAACATGATTAAAATCGACATCATCACGCTCTTCCCCGACATGTTCAAAGGCCCCTTTGACATGAGCATGCTCTGGAAGGCCCAAGACCGCGGCCTCGCGCAGATCGACCTCATCGACCTGCGCGAGTTTGGGCTGGGCGCCCGCCGCACCGTCGACGACACACCCTACGGCGGTGGCGACGGCATGGTGCTCAAACCCGAGCCCATGGTGGCGGCCATCGAGCACGCCAAAGCCGCCAACCCCGGCGCTAAAGTGATCGCCATGACCCCCGGCGGCCGCCAGTTTAAGCAGGCCCTGGCCGCCGTGTACGCCCAAACTCCCGGCCTCATCTTGCTGGCCGGCCACTACGAGGGCTTTGACGAGCGCATTTTTGACTACGTGGACGACCAGCTGAGCATCGGCGATTACGTGCTCACCGGCGGCGAACTGCCCGCCATGGTGGTGGCCGACGCTGTTGTTCGCCTCATCCCGGGCGTGCTCGGCGGCGACCAATCCGCCCACGATGAATCGTTTACCAACCCGGCGCTGCTGGAATATCCCCACTATACCCGGCCCGAAGAGTTCCGCGGGGCGCGCATCCCCGAAATCTTGCAGAGCGGCCACCACGCCGAAATCGCCAAATGGCGCCGGGAAAAAGCGGTGGAAAAAACCCGCCGCTTCCGCCCCGATTTACTCAGCTGACGTACTGTGGAGGCACAAAATGTTGCCGTCCGGGTCTTTGAACCAGGCGGCTTTTTGGTCGTCCCAGCTCGCCACGCCGTCCTCGGTCTTGAGGCCAGGCAGGTCATAGTTCTCAAATTCTACCCCGTTAGCGCGCAGCTCCCGCAGGGTGCCGTCAAAATCTGCCACTTCCCAAGTGGCGTAGGTGGCCTGGTTTGTGCCCGCGTTTTCGGCCGATTCGTACAAGCTAAGCATCGTACCCTTGCCGGATTCATACAGCACCACCCCCTCTGGCGCCGGCGCCGGTTTGAGCCCAAGCTTACCCTTATAAAATGCCTCGGCCACGGCCATATCTTTAACAGCTATCGTTGGGCAGACTGGAGCAGATGACAACATCACACACCTCATTCGTTACGCAATAATTGGGTGCATTATACGCGCGAACCGCAGCTATTGCTCGAAGTAATTCCACAATTGTGCCGACAGCTTGCTAAACTGGGCCGCCGCGTTGCCGGGTTGGCTCCACGAGCCGCTCATCATTACCACCAGGTAGTTCGTCTTGGGGCCATAGACAATGCCCGCGTCATGCACGTAGCCATCGAGGTCACCAGTTTTATGCGCGATGACCGTGCCCGCCGGCAAGCCCTGCGGCAGGCGGTTGTTGACCTGCTGATTTTTCAACAAATTCATGAACTGGTCAGTGGAACGCTGAGACAGCAACGTGCCCTGGTATAACTTCTCAAACAGGGTCGCGACGTCCCGGGCGGAGGTTTTTTGCGGGGACGCTAAGTCGGAATCATGGTAGCCTTCCACTGCCAATGCCTGGTTTTGGGCGCCCCAACCCAGCTTGCCGCCCAGTGCTCGGCCGCAGTCGTTATCAGACACCGTCACCATCAGGTTCAAGCAACCGTCAATGGTGCGGCCGGTCCCGTCACTGGCGGCGTCGCCCAACTGCCACTGCCGCAGGTCAACCCGCTCCAGCGTGCGCTGGGCCACAAACAGCTTGTACAAACTGGCGCTCGTCATAACGCGATCTGCCGCCACGCTGGCCGTCTGGCCGGTCCGCAGATCTTTCACGTACAGGCTAAACATGCCGGCATTCTGAGCGGCAAACTGGTCGAGCAGATGCTGGAGAGCATCGGCTTGTGGGGTGGCCGCCGTGGCCGGCGCCAGCGGTGTTGCGGAAACGGTGGCAGCCGCCACTTGCTCGGCGTGGGCGGTAGTGGCCTTGGGCGGCGCCACAGTGCGCACCGCCAGCGTGGCGGCCATGAAGGCTACGGCCACCATGGTAAAGCCAATCATGGGCCGCCGCCACTGAATGAGACCGGGGCGCCAGGCCGTCAGCCGGCTCCACCACGCCGGCCGCAAGCCATCAACCAGCGGCGCCGGCGCGGGCCGGTATGGGCTGATATCGAGCGTGGTGTGCGGCGCGGCCTGGGCAGGCGGCGTGACTGGGGCGGCCGGCGCCACGGGCGGCACCGGCTGGAGCTTCGGCGGCGCTACGGGCAGCACAGTTGCGGCGGCTGTACTCGTGGTCGTAACCGCGGCCGGCTGGTCTGAGCGCAAATCCAAAATTTCTGGCCGCGGGCGGCGCACACCATCCAACCGGCCCTGCGGCAGCCGCGCTGCCACCGCCGAATACTTAATTGGCTTCGGCCGCTCATATTCGGCCGGCGGTGCCGCGGCTGGGCGCTGGACCACGCGCACAACCGGCCCCGTCTGCGCGCCCGCCGGCGCCGACAGGCGTCCCCTCCGAACTCCGTCCACCACGTGAGTCATACATCCATCATAACCGTAAGCATGATGTCAAAACAATTGGCAATTTTGATAGCAAGTTGTTTTGCGATTGTTATACCATTACGCTCTCAGCTTGGGCGTTATAATGGAAGTATCACTGGAGGTACTTATGAAATTCGCCCGGTTCTTTCCCGCCACCACCGTTTATGCTCACTGCGACCTGCCTTGCGGGGTGTACGACCCGGCCCAGGCCCGCATTGAGGCCGAGTCGGTGCACAAAATCCAACAAAAATACGCCGACTTGCACGACGAAGACAAAGTCCGCGCCGTCCTCATAAAAGAGCAGCGCGCTGAACTAGTGAAGCATCACCTCTGGGTACTGTGGACCGACTACTTCAAGCCCGAGCACCTCGAAGCCCACCCGAACCTTCATGACCTGTTCTGGAAGGCCACCAAAGCCGCCGGCGCCACCAAGAAATCGGTCGACCCGGCCACCGGCCAAGCCCTCCTGGAGCTCATCGCCGAGATTACCGACGTGTTTAATGCCACCAAAGCCGCCGCGAAATAGCGGAGCCTGGCGCTGGCCGTTGGCCCTGTACCGCGTGTCCGGCCACAGCATGCAGCCAACCTACCGGTCCGGTGACGTGGTGCTGGGCTGGCGTTGGTTTCGCGCGGCCCAATTGCGGCCCAGCCAGGTGCTGGTGGCCACGCAAGCCGGCCGGCCGGTCATCAAACGCCTGGCTGCCATCACCGCGGCCGGCCTCATCCTGACCGGTGATAACCCGGCCGACTCCTTGGACTCCCGGCAGCTGGGCGCCGTGCCGCCGGCCGCCGTCGAGGCTGTGATTCTTGCTCGTGTTTCCTTCTAAGGACCGCCTTAGCAACGTGCTACTATGAACACAAACCATGCCAAACCTCACGTCTAACCCTCCGCCTGCTGAAGCGCCAGCGCCGCCGGTCAACCCCGAGCTGCCAAGGCTTGAGCCGCCTCCTCCAGTCGCCTATGAGGGCTACCGCAAACTTTCGCTGGTCCAGCGTCTGTTGCCGGGCGTCCATGATGTGGGACGGGCCATGCGCTGGGTCCGCCGTTTAATTGTGCTTGCCATCCTGGCCTTCCTGGTAAACGCTTATGGCCTGGCCTTCGTGACCGACTTTTTCCACGCCGTGCAGGCCTGGGTGAATCAGTTGTTACCGGGTGTCTAATCTTGCATCAACCGGCTAAATCTTGTACTATAGGACGGTCGCTAAATTTTCTGACAATTCGGCACATCTAAATATTGGGGCGTGGCCAAGCGGTAAGGCGTCTGATTCTGGCTCAGAAGATCCTAGGTTCGAATCCTAGCGCCCCAGCCATAGAGAACGGATCTCTTCCGAGAGGTCCTTTTTCTTTGTTTTATATCTGTTGTTGGGCTGGTTTTCACTGGTTTGGAATGACATTTCTAGCTCTCCATTAATTGTTGCGTTTTCTCGGCCGCGCTGGCGATAGCCTGAGCAAAGCTCGAATATTTAACAGATAGGACACCTCCTTTTAGGGCTAACTTTTCGAAAAGTTTGGAAATAATCACACGTCTTAGGGCAGATGGTTTTTTAAGATAACTTTCGGCCGCCTTCTGCGATAGCTCCACGATCACCATTCGCTGCTCCAACCGTTCGCTCAGCGACGCGTCCAGACGGCTCAATTGCTCCTCAACGCCTTCACGCTGCTCCTTGAGCTGGGCATGCTTTTCAGCGTACCGCTCCTTGGAAATCTCGCCCGACAGCTTATCGTCATATAACATCTCGTCCATCGTCTCGATGCGCCGCAACTGCGCCTGGAGCGAAGCCGTCATGCGTTCCCGTTCGGCAATGCGGTCGCGGTACTGCTCGCGCATGGCGTCGGCCACCCATTGGATTACCTCGGGCGCCGGGCACACCAGTCGCCGCAACTCACCGATAATCATCTCCTCGACCAAATCTTCCCGCAGCATCTTGCCACGTTTGCAGGCCTCGGTCAGTCGCCGGCACACACCGTAGTAATGGCCCTTCTGGAGCTGCCACGTCACCACCGAATTACAATCCTCGCAGCGGATCATGCCCTGGAGAGGCGAGTGGTGCTTCTTGTACTTGTGCGGTCGCTTGCCATGAAGCTTGTCCTGCACTTGAGCAAACAACTGCTTGGGAATAAAAGTTTCCTGGGCACCAGGGTACTCCTTGCCGTTGAAGCAGTTAATCCCGATGTAAAACTTGTTCATCAAGATCTTCTGCAAATGGCTCTTTGAGTACGGGCGTCCGGCTCGCGTCAGAATACCGAGCTTAGCCATATACTTCGCCGTCGATTGCAACGACTCGCCGGGGTTTAGGTAAAACCGAAACACCTTGAGCATGAGCTTGTTAGTTCGCGGATCGGGCGCATGAATGCGCTTGCCGTTCTCGGCGATAGTCGCATAACCTGGCGGCGGCACCGACGGCAGCCAGCCTTGGGCTAACTTTTCCGCCCAGCCCTTCATGGCTTCCTCGCGCAGGTTATCAATATAGTTCTTCGCCATCACCACCCGAATGCCCCAGTTGAGCCATTCCTGCGAGCGGGAGTTTTTGTGCATCACGAGCGAGTCTTTCACAAAATGCACGTGCCGGTCTTCGTCGGCCATTAGCCAATCGTGCGTTTCAACCGCATCCTGCAAATTGCGGACGTGCCGGTCAACTTTTTCCACTACCAGATCCTTAATCTTCTGATCTTCAATAAACTTCATTGCCTCCTTGAACGTGCGCCGCTGCGTAGCCTTGGAGGCCGACTCGGTAATCTTGAAAGTCTCAGCGATTGCCATACCCTTACTCTCACAGTATGAATGGAGCAGCTTAACCTGCGAATCCAGCGAGTAGCCTTCATCTTCCTGTGACTTGCTCGACACCCGCGCCAGAATGACGGCTTTATTCGGCGGGTTCATCGTCGGCCTCCCGAGCGAGCGTTTCATAAAATTCAATGAGGGCATGGCCAACTTCGCCAGCCTCATCTTGGCTCACTTCACGTCCAAACTGATCGTTCAAGATGCTACGCAAATTTTCGACCGTACCAGGCAACCCAATCTCTTCATCCGTCATACAATCCACTTCGCAACCCTTCCTGATACCGTCATTATGTCCCTCATCGTAACTATTGCTATAGCAATAGTTTACTATAGCTTTAGCTATAGTTTCAAGCGGATCAAGCGGGTAGTGTATACTCGAAAGCTGAACTTAAAGCGCTCGAATGATGCCAACCGGACCAATCAAGCATAAGCCAAAGAAGGACCAGCACGCCCGCACGCGCGGCGCTGCCCAGTTTTACGACATTAGCTGTGCTTCGTGCCGAGCGCATATTTTGCTCTATCAAAAGGACGGGATCGGGACACTCAAACGGCTATATCTCGATCGAATATTCTCTCCGCTACCATTCTCCGACTGGCAAAACATCACTGCCCTAAGCGATGTACCGAACCTGGAGTGTTCGAGCTGCAACACACTTATCGGAGTACCCATGATCTACAAACCCGAGCAACGCCTTGCCCTGCGGCTCGTACCGGGTGCATTCGCCAAGCAGCGCAGCAACGGATCAAGCGATGAGTAGGCTAAATAATTACTTACCGAGTATCTCGGCCGATGACACGCCAAGTGCATCAATAATACTCAAGAAGGTAGACATCGTCGGGTTCTTCTCGCCGCGCTCAATCTGAGCGTAGTGATTCTCACTAATGCCGGCTCGTTTAGCCACCTCAACCTGAGTTAACTGTTTTACTTGCCGTGCGGCCCGAATGCGGCTTGCCGTGCGCTCAATTGACGCTTTATCATCTGCCATGTTGGCCATATTGTACCATGCCAGATAAGCTCGCCGCTTACGCTGGCTATTTTGAGCGTGGCAGACTATAGTAACCGCATAAATACGAGCAATCATCAATGCCTGAAACCAACTCCACAAAACTCACAGTTCGACCTGACCGACCTACTGCGATTTCAAGTTCTGGTCATGGCGCAAACGTCAATGCTATGGCGTTCAACGTCCCGTTTATTGCGTTATATAATCCGCGCTTAGCTATCGAAATCATCAAGCTTTACGACGAGGCCCATGCCATCGATGAAAATTACCAGCCGGCCCCAGAAGAAGATTACGCCCTGTTTAATGCTGAGCTAAAAGAGTTTATGGACGACCGCAAAAACCACTCCGACGAAGCTGCTTAGCCGCGCGTTTTTCCAAAGAAGTTGTCACCAAGGACGGTGACAACTTTTTGTATTCACCAATCTATAAATCATCATTTCGTGTAGCACTTACCTATGATATAAATCGGAGTAGGAGGGGTAGGCAACATCATTCTTGCTGCGAGACTATTCATGGCCCCACTTCCACGCATCACCCCCAAACAACACGAAATCATCCAACTCCTCTACCGTTACCGTTTCCTTAACCGCACCCAAATTCAACAATTCCTCGGACATACCGATAAACGCCGAATTATTAGCTGGCTGAAAGACTTACGGGACAAGCAGTATCTTGATTGGCGCTATGACCCTACCAACTTCATCGCCAAAAGCCAGCCAGCCGTTTATCACCTGGCGCTCAACGGGGTTAGACTATTGCGTGAAACAGGGGAGTATTCCGCCGACGAATTGCATAAACGATACAAAGAAGCCGGACGCACCATAGCATTTGCAGACCACTGTGTGCTCATAGGTAACTGCTGTTTGGCTCTCCATGCAAAATCGGCCGGCGATCTCAAATATGAATGGGCGCTACCGGCCGACTACGCCGAGCCCGGCAGCAAGTTTTGTTTCATCGCTGAGCTCAAGCCGCATCTTTACTTCACAAAGGAGCAGGGGTACGCGCGCACGAGTTACGCCCTTGAGCTAATCGAACCAACCTTGCCCCGGTATCAATTGCGCAAGCGGCTTCAGGGTTACGTGAACTATCTCAGATATGAATGGGATGAGGCCAACGGCCCAGCCCCAATTACATTGTTTGTCTGCTCAACTACGGCTGATTTAATCTACGCTAAACATCAACTTCGGCAGATATTAAATGATGACGACAGCGGTACTATCATTAGGCTAACGACCAGAGATAAGCTGATCGAGCAAGGGCTAACTGCCATGATTTGGGAGGAGGTTTAGCATTTGTGGGCAAATATACCCAGGCTACTATATACTGGCATCATTGAAAATACTCCATAAACATAAGTTGGATCCAATAGTGCATACTCCCGAGAATGATGAATCAAAGCTTGAATACTACACCGATCTCAATCGCACGACAGTCTTTTTATTTGTAAGTCTTATCGCGTTAATGGCTCTGCTCCTGACGACGGGATACCAAAAACCACACAATGGCCAAGCTGCATTTATGTACGGAGCAATCATATCGCTTGGGACAAATATTTTCGTATATCCACTAAGTAGATATCTGCAATTGCAATTTTCAGACCGCACAGGCTCAGTAGGACGCTGGATCAATATACTAAGGCTTGCCCAGCTTGGTCTTTTTGCCATATCCATTATTTGTCTTATCGGATTAGCCCTCTCTGTTACTCAGTTTTTCTTCAAAACAGCTGGCGTATAATCACCAGTTTTGGCAAAAAGTACAGTATTGTGCTTCCTCATTGGCGTATTTACTATTATGTAAAGCACAAGCGTCATGCAATGAGGAGCCCATATGAGAGGTATCAGGTTTGGTTCTGCCCGGCGAGTCTCAACATCCTTAACGGCCGCGCTAGTAGTCTTAGCCAGCCTTGGGCCAGGCGCTGCAAGTGCCGTTAATTCGCAGCCTTTTGCCCCAAAAGTTAATCCATTGAGCTCAGACGCCGCAGTTCCTACCTTCCCCGTGCAAGCCGGGAAGACCAGTGCCGCTGATTACGCCACATCAGTAAGCGGCGGCCTAGACGGTAACCTTGATAAGGCACCGTCGATGAACGCGAAGCCTCCCCACGTGCCTAAGCCGCTGCACCCTCTCATCGATCACTATAATCCTCATCAGCGAGCATACGCCAATGACGATGGTTCTACCTCACTAACTCAGGGCGTTGATGTTATCGAGTATCAGACTGCAGATAAGTCTTGGCATGATGTTGATAACACGCTGAGGCAAACCTCCCTCTTTCCGATCAGCTGGCAATCAACGGCGAACTCCTGGACCGCGACATTCAGCCCGCTCAAGCAGGGCGGCGTTTCGATTTCGGATGGCCACACGACCCTCAGTTTTGCACCGCGTGGGCTTAGCGCCGATGTAGATCCATCCGTATCGGGTGTCGCCCCTAACCAAACCGTTACATATCACGACGTCTGGCCAGGAGTTGACCTTGGGTACAACGTACTCGGCGACCAACTTCAAGAAACCATTGTTGTAAATCGTGCCGGCACTCAATCGGACTTCTCCTTCGATGTCAGCGGCGCTAACTTGGTGGCAATCCCCAAAAAGGCCGGTTGGTATAAGGTTACAGGAGCCCTCGGTGATGCGTTCCAGCTACCGGCGCCAACTGTGGCTACGGCCAACGCTGGCGTAATAGGGGACCTCAATTATGTCACGCAGACTGCGAGCAATTCGCAGCTAAGTATTCTGCTTAATCAAACTTGGCTAGCGACCCAGCCATCTAACGCTTTCCCGCTTAGGATCGACCCCACCGCTTGGAACAGCGGGACAAACTCTGGCTATGTTAACTACAAGTCAGATGGATATGTTTGCGCCGCCGGGCAGGGCTGCGGGAACAGTGTTGGTACATCCGGTGATGGCAAATTTTGGCGCTTTGTAACTCCGATCAGCTTTCCCCAGAGCGTTTTCCAAGGCCAAACCATTAATAGTGCCTCACTGCATTTGGAAATGCCCAGTTGCGGCAATAGTTATGGAATTTGCGATAACACCTGGAGCTATGCCGACCGAGCTGCTTGCTGGGGATATAACTGCGTAGATACCGGGTTCGGTCACGAAGGCTCTGTCTGGATGGGGCCAACTGGCGATATGGATGTAACGAGCCTCTACCAGGCGCTCCAGGCGACGGGCAACTGGAATGCCCCAATTATCGTCAGCGGTATGAACGTAAGCTGGCTTACATACAAATTATTTGCCTACGATCGCACATCGGTGACGTTCACATACTCGCCAGCCAATCAGCCGCCCGCCATGGCAACGGCGGCCAACATCGCCCCCGCAAATGGAGCTACCGTAGTTACCACTCAGCCAACACTGGCCGTCAATACAGCCACAGATCCGAATAACGATAAAGTTTATTACTACTACCGGCTTAGCACTAATTCAAACGCTGAGTCCGGCGATGTGATTAATTCGGGCTGGCAGCCAACTACATCTTGGACTGTGCCCTACGGCAATCTTCAGGACGGCGTGACGTATTACTGGCATGTATACACCCAAGACGGCATAACTCAGACTAACCCCAATTGGGTAAACTCCTTCCGCGTTAACCTTCGGCGCGGGCAACAAGCCACCGAGTCTTACGATAGTTTCGCCGGAATAAGTACAAATCTTGCTACCGGGAATCTAACTACTGCCAACGCCACTCACGCAACTACAACGCTGGCCGGCTCAATGGGCCTCGGATTGCAATATGATTCACCAGTCCAATCATCGCCTGGTCTAGTCGGACAATATTGGAATGACCCAAGCCACTCAGGATCGTTCTCAGGTACTCCCTTGGTCACTCGGACTGATCCGAACGTCAGTTTTGACTGGGGTAATGGTTCGCCTGACCCGGCCGTTAATTCAGATTGGTTCCTCGGGCGTTGGACCGGCTACTTCACGGCGCCTATAAGCGCCACTTACCAGTTTGGATTAACGACGGATGACGTATCACGTATATACATCAACGGATCGAATTTCACCGATTCCTGGACGACTACGCTTCCGAATAATTATTTCGGCTCGAATTCAATAACACTGGCCGCCGGTCAAGTTGTTCCATTTCAAATGGATTATGAAGAATGGGCAGGAAGCGCGGCGGCGTATGCTTTAGTTAAGACAACCAATGGGGCAATTCCTGCACAAACTATTCCTACTGCCTGGTTCCAAACCGGCGTAGTCGGCACGACCTCAAACCAAGGGCTTGTTGGAAAATACTTTGTCGACTCTGGCAGTCATGTTTTTCCGTCGGACTCTCAGGCATTCCTCACTCGTACTGATCCAATCCTGGCATATAACTGGGGTACGGGCGGCCCAGTGCCCAACGGCCCCGTTGATCGCTTTATGGTGAAGTGGACCGGCTATTTCTTACCGCCAGTCGCGGGCGCCTCATATACTTTTGACACCACGGCCGATGATGGCTCGCGTGTCATCATCAACAACAACGACATGGTTCTTAATAACTGGGTGGATACTCCGAATACTCTCGTCTATGGCTCGGCCAGAACCTTTAATACGACCAACCCGGTACCAATCGAAGTCGATTATTATGAAAACGCTGGTTCTGCCGCAATAAACCTCCAGGTGCAAATTAACGGCGGTAGTGTTCAGGGCGTACCGGGCAATTGGCTCACGACGCAGATTCAACCGCTTCCATCTGGCTGGGCGCTAAGTAACGGCGCAGGCGGTGGTTCAAAATATCGCAGTGCTGTTATCGGTCAAAATAGCGCTACGCTCTACGACGCCAGCGGCCTTTCCCATGAATATGTTTGGAATAAAAACAACAGCGATGCCTCCCAGGCTTATGCAGCACCAGCGGGTGAAAACGGCATCCTGACTCGTAATCCTGACGGGACATTGACGCTACTCGATTCAGATGGGACAACCTATGTATTCAATGCTAACGGCACCTTGAGCTCTGCAATTTCAGCCGCGGACGACAAGAATCCCGCCGCACTTAAATATACATATGGCAGCCCCGGCCAACTCACACAGATTACCGATGGCGTGAACTCCTCACGCTGGATGAAGATTTACTACGGTACAGATAACACAAACTGTCCTCTGCCACTCGGCTACACTGCGCCACCCAGCTACATGGCGTGCGCTGCTGTGACAAATGACGGCCGGAGCACGCAGTTCTTATATACCTATGATTCGAGCAACACTGCGAGACTATCTCAAGTCTTAAAGCCCGGAGGCGAAGCCACGAACTATGGCTATGATTCCTTAGGCAGAATGACTCAAGTGCGTAATAGTCTGGCTAATGACGCCGAGGCAGCCCACGTACGTACAGCAAATGATCCCACAGACACGACCCAGATCACCTACGACAGCCTTGGCCGCGTCTTGAACATTACTGCCCCTGCTGCAACATCTGGCGCAACGCGCCAACAACACAACTATGAATATCACCCTGTCGGCGATTCTGTCACGGTGCCTGCTACAGGCGGCTACTCATTATTGCACATCGCTGGCGACGCTGAGCCCAATAACTTCTCGCGTAAGGTGTCATATGACACAACCTTACGCACGACTGCCGATGCTAACAATGCAAACCTCACGACGAGTACCGTATGGGACCCCATTAAAGATGAAGTTTTATCTACGACTGATCCCACTGGCATGGAGTCGACCACACTCTACGACTTCTCTGACCGACCGACAGATCAGTATGGGCCAGCACCCACGGCCTGGTTTGACAATAACCCCACGGATAGCGCGTATCGCCAGCCGCTAACCAGCTATGTAAATCAGGTGCCACGCAGCCAGGCAACCTACGATCAGAACATTCATGGTCTAGCTGCGGCATACTTTAACGTAAATACCGCCACTTCCATATCCGGCACTGCCTCTAAGCAACTATTTGGCGCACCGAAGCTCCATGGTACAGGCATCGGTCCAGTTTCGGGTGATATAAATCAGACTTGGAACGGCACCCCGCCCTTTACGCCGGACCTTGATCCTAACTATGGGCCGTCTGGTAGCTACGGTTGGGGCGTGCGTCTTACCGGTTACATCAACCTAGCCCAGTCCGGGCAGTACGCCTTCCGAATCTACTCCGACGACGGTGCTCAGCTGTTCATTGACAACGCAAGCGTCGTGAATGACTGGATCGATAACGGTCCACGCAGCCATGCCACGGGATACTTTACAAACGCTACCGCCAATTCCTGGCACCAAATATCGCTAAATTACTACAACAAGGCAGTAAACGGCACTATAGACACAGACGCAGTTTTGCAACTCTTTATGACACCTCCAGGCGGCACCGAGACCAGCGCACTTGGTAACTATCTCGCACCAAATTACGGACTACCCACTAGCAACACTATTTACGACGCTACGATCGGCAACACGCAGACCACGAGCGGCTATGGCGCCCGTCCCGAACTCGGCCTCCTTCAGTCTGCCGTTGCAGACCCCTCCGGCCTGAACTACACCAGCACCAGCACCTTCGAAACCCAAGGTGCGGTTGGCTCCTACCTACGCCAAACCAGCAAGACCCTGCCGGGCGGTACCACTACTTCGTATACCTATTACGGCGCTACGGAAACCCGCATCAATCCGTGTAACTCCGCTCAGACCTTCATGCAGGCGGGTATGGCCAAACTCAAAACCGGCACCGATCCGGATGGGGCTGGCGCGCTTACAGCGCAAACTTCAGAAATCGTTTACGATGATGCCGGCCGTGTTATAGCCGCTCGCCAAAACACCGACCCATGGACATGCACCACCTATGACACCCACGGCCGAGTCACACAAACCGTCATGCCGGCTATCAACGGCCGCACCGGGCGCACCATCTCCTACAATTATGCCGTGGGCGGCAACCCGCTGGTCGGCTCAACCACCGATTCCGTCACCGGCACGGCCACCGTCACGGTTGACCTGCTCGGCCGCACCGCCAGCGCCGTCGACGTCTTTGGCAACGCCACTACCATCACCTACGACAACCTTGGCCGGGTCAGCCAGCAAGTTTCGCTCAAAGGCACCGAAGTGCCCACCTACGACAACCTCAACCGCATCACCGGCTACGCCCTCGACGGCGTTACCTACGCCACCCTCACCTACGACCAATACGGCCGCATCGCCAACGTGCAGTACCTGCAGGCCACCAACGGCACCAGCAGCCTAGCGCTCACCCAAATCAACCGCGACAACCTTCAGCGCGCCACCGGCGACGTCTTCACCTTCGCTAATGGCACAACCATGAATGAAGCCGTCAGCCTCAGCCCGCAAAAGGGGATAGTCACCGCCGATTCCATCACCCAAGGCGGCAAGACCGCCGGCGCGGCCTACAGCTACGACGCCCTCGGCCGGCTTACCCAAGCCACCATCGACAACTGGCAGTACCAGTACGCCTTTGGCGCCCAGCAAACTAGCTGCTCCACCGTGCCGGGCTACAACGCCAATGCCAACAAAAATGGCAACCGCACTGCCACCACCGTCACTAACACGGCCACGAACACCACAACTACCAGCAACTATTGCTACTCGGCCGCCGACCGCCTGGCCAACTCCACCGACCCCCAAATTGGTACGCCCACCTACGACGACCACGGCAACATCACCCAGTTGGCTGGCAATGGCACGCCCATGACCTTCACCTACGACGCCGCCGACCAAAATACCAAAATTCAGCAGGGTACCAACTACGTGCAGTACACCAAGACCGCCGGCGGCAACGTTCTCACCAAAAAGGAGTATCGCAACAATACCCTCGACCGCGTCTACCGCAACACCGCCAGCGTCCTGCAAACCTGCGACCTAGTGAACCAAAATACTTGTACCACTCAAGAAAAGTACGTTTCTCTGCCCGGCGGCGTCACCATGACCCTGCCCGCTAGCCTAACACCGGCCAACACCCTACCCAACCCCTGGAACACCTACAGTGTTGGCGCTCCGGCGGAATCGGGAACATCCAGCTACGCGCCTGCAACCGGCACTTTCACGGTCGCCGGAAACGGCTACGACATATGGGGCGGTGATGACGAGCCGCAATTCACGTACCGCGCTCTAACGGGTGACGGCGAAATTGTGGCCAAGGTCGCCAGCAACACGAACACCAATTACTATGCAAAAGCTGGCATACTCATGAAAGATGGCTTAGATTACGGCTCACCCTATGCTGCTGCCATGGTCTACGCTGGCGGCCAATCCCGCATGCAGTACGGGTATGGCACAAGTGTTGCTGGTCCCACCCTCACGTTCCCCAGCGCTTGGCTTAAACTCAACCGGACTGGTAATACCATTACCACCTACACTTCACCAAACGGCACCACCTGGACGCAGCTTAGTAGCGCCACCATAGCCTTACCCAAGACTACGCTCGTTGGTCTGTTTGTTACCTCAGAAGATACCACGCAAACTAACACAGCAACCTTTACGAATGTTTCCGTCACTCAAACCTCCAATAGCTTACCTGCCGGTTGGGTTAGCGGCGACGTTGGTGACCCCATTACCACTGGCTCCTCGGCTTATAGTGCGGGTACGTTTACGCTCAACGGCGCCGGCTACGACGTCTGGCAAAACGGCAATACCGACGATCAATTCCAAACCGCCTACAAAACTCTCACCGGTGATGGCAGTATCGTAGCCCGGGTAAAGTCCCAAACCAATACCTCCGACTGGACCAAAGCCGGCCTGGTCATGAAGTCAAGTATGAAATCCGGTAGTGACTACGCGAACATCCACGTCACTCCCGCCAATGGCATTCGTTTCCAGTGGGCCTACAACAATGACGTGAGTGGTGGCAGTTACACCTTCCCCAATGCCTGGCTCAAGCTCACCCGTAGCGGCAATACCATTCGGGGCTACAGCTCACCCGACGGGGTAACCTGGACCATGGTCGGAAGTACCACCCAAACCATGCCCAGCACCATCTTGGTTGGCCTCATGGACTGCTCGGTCAACGACACCACCCTCTCTACCGCTACCTTTGACAATGTCTCCGTCAGCTCCAACGCACAAGCCATCTACTCGATTAAGAACTTCCATGGTGATACCGCCATTACGGTAGGCCCCAATGGCCTGCCACTTACCGCCGTCCAACTATACGATCCATTTGGACAAGCGTTGGCTTCAAGCACCTTTGGTACAAATGCAACTACTCTCACCAATACTGCTACCAACGCCATGGGCTGGGCGGCTAGCCCCGGCCGCGAATCCGAAAGCATGTTTTCCATTCCCATTATCCAAATGGGGGCTAGAGTTTACCTGCCCACCCTCGGCCGGTTCACGAGTGTGGACCCAGTACAAGGAGGAACGGACAACGACTACAGCTATGTGAATGATCCGATAAACACAAACGATTACAGCGGCCAGAATTGGCTTAGCGATGCATGGAATGCCACGGTATCGGCCGTAAAGACCGTAGCGAAGGCGGTCGCTCAGGCTGTTATAACTGCCGTCCAGGCCGTCCTGCCCGCTCCGGTCGCTCACGCTGTTATAACAGTTGCTGCGACAGTGGTAGCGGCCGTCCACAAGGCATTTACCGGCAAGTCAGTGACTTCAGCGGCGATTACAAGGGCGGTAACGGGCAGCTCAAATGGGACGAAAGCTGTAACGATAAGTGTTGCTGTAATTTCGGCCCCTACCTCAGCTCCAAGGAGCGGCGTGGATGAAAATGATTTCCAAGAAGCATTAAATGTTATGGGTAGAATAGCCGCAAACGGCTATAAAGGCTTGGCGGGATATTCGAGCAAAGTATACGAAAACCGCTCAGATCCTTTTCTACCCGAAGACGGTTCATACATTGAGCATGATGTATGGTCATTAATGCAAGGCGGACGCTCTTTGTCGGCGCGATTAATATATGATGCAGAAACTGGAGCAGCATGGTTTTCAGATCATTACAAAGAGATGTATCCTATAGTTGAACCTTATGTTGAAGATGCCGAAAATGTTGTGGAAAGCCTACCGCTTTGATTGCTACCATCATCAATGTAAATAAACGTTCAAACATATTCTAACGAGACAATATGCGAATGGTTGACGAAATAGTTCACAACAATGAGCCATTTACTTTGGTGAGATCGCGAGAGCGCGACGTTGACTTGCTAATTCATGACGCACGTAGTGATCCATCAACGTTTGCCCGTATCATTCGTGGCCACCGATCAGTTACTTTGAAGAGTTTTATGCAGGAAGCGGCGGCTGCGTTTCAGTTTCCATATTACTTTGGAGAAAATTGGAGCGCGTATGATGATTGCATAAATGATGCGAGCTGGCTGCTAAATCATTTTGATAGTCCACCGCTTGAAAAAATCGTAATTGCCATTACCAACGTCAATGAATTTCTGCGTGACGAGGAACCCGATCAACTTCAGACCTTTTACCATTTTATGGAGCGTGCCCGTCAGGAGTGGAGATCAGGAAATAATGACATTAGCGTAAGAACAAAGCGCGTAAGCAACGGGCGCAAGGTTAACTTCACGACGATACTGCATTTAGAGCCGAACACAAATACGCCCGATTCCATTGACCGCCTGCTCACCGATGGCAGGCTGAAACAAATCAACATCAGACCGCTCGACAGTCCCAAGAGAGCATAGTAACCTTGAGTGATGTTTAATCGGAATAGAAATCCCCACTGGGCGCGCTCCTTATCTTCCGCCGATTATGAGGAATTCAAGCGTCTATTACTTGAACAAAGTGATGGAGCGCTCAATATAGACAAAACCGGCGAAGACGGTATGCTGAGGCAAGATGATCGGATCCTTGGAATCGCTAATTTCACGGCGAAACTCGCCAATACCGCCAAGAATGCGTGGCCCGCGGAGATAAGCAACTGGCTTCGTCTGCTTAGCCAGGGTGAGGACCTATCAGGCCTTGCGTATCCACGGGCATTGTCGAAACTAAGTCTCCAGCTATATCCAGATGGATTTTTTCGGCATGAGACGGATGCTGCAAATAAATACTTATTTAAACAACTTATCCCTTCTACCCTAGCCACAGTCGTAGTAAAAGAATCTGATGCTGTTTACACCCTCAATGCAACAAAAAATCCATCTTTAAAAGAGCATAAAGAGGAAGTATTCGACCAACTGCTTGCCAGTCTAAAAACACAAACACCGATGCCCATCAAATTTCTCGAGAATGATGAAGATGTTATCGCCTTAATTGAAAGCCCCGACATCATGACTGCCGCACAGGCATTAGTCTTTGAGGACATCTATCCACAGCTAGTAGGACGGGGAGGCAGTTTGATAAGCATTCCAAACAGGCACACCATACTTGTTCAAATGCTTCAAGATAATATACGACATAATTTAAGCGCCATGTTTGCTGCGCTTACGGGAAGACTATATCTCGAAAATCGATATCCAATTTCCCCTAATTTGTACCACTACCAGAATGCAACATTTAAACAAATCAGGATAAACAAATAGCTATCGGAACAGAGCGTCAATTTTCGTGCTCAAATTATGAACATTTTTAATCGTAAAAACCCGCCCAAATGGGCCCAGATACTCGACGAAACACAATACGGCGAGTTTAGGGCAGCCTTGCTTAAACTCAGTGATCACAGTGTTGACTCAAGCCTAGCTGATAAAAACGGTTGGTTTACCTACAACGGCACGAAGCTTATGCTAAAAAATATAGCTGAGCAATGCGCCAATCTTGAGCCTGATGGCTGGGAAGACACGATTGAGATTTGGTTGCAGGCCGCATGCGACAAAAATAGAAAGACGGGACTTGAATACCCAAAAGACCTCGAGCAATTAAAGCTGCAGCTCTATCCAGACGACTACTTCGGTGAAAAGACCGCCGCGGCTGAAAAATATGTGTTTCGAGAAGACATTCCTGGCATACTTACAACGGTTGTCGTCGATTTACCGGCTCAAGTATAGCCATCCCAAAACAAAACGTGTCTTTTCGCACCGATGATTCGGGTGATTCAGGATCGGTCGGACCGGGTAAGCTGTATCCGGTGATACAGCGAACGAGGAGTGATCGATCCTGAACTCACGAGCACGGTGAGGG
>DATDME010000088.1:0-5095 GCA_036518915.1 Candidatus Saccharimonadia bacterium
TCTGACTCAGCCGCGGTGGTGGCGCCGACTTTAACACCGAACTGGGCTTCCACGGCCGCCTCCACCGCGGCCGCCGTGACGAAGCCGTTCTGAGCGTGGTTGAGGCTGGCTTCCAGGATTTTTAGCGCCCGGCCGGGGTAAGCTTCTTCTTGGATGTAACGCTCGGCCAGCCGGTAGGCCGCTACCAGTGCTGAGTAGGTAATGGTGACGTTAGCCGGTGTTTCCATGAGTAATGATCGGTCGGCCAGGGTGGCCAGGGTGGTGGCTTGGTCGGGTTCGGAGAGGATGAGCGGCGTCAGCAGGCTGGTGAGGCCGGCGTTGGTAGCTTTGAGCCGCTGCCAATCGCCGGGCGTAACGGCCAGCACGAGCGTGAGGCTGCGAGACTGCAGGTACGGTAGCAGTACCTGGCTGAGATTGACTGCGCCGGTGCCCTGGCCAAAAAAGAGCTGGGCTTCGTCAAGCGCCAGCACGATATTGCGGGCGTGAATCGCCTCATTACATAAGGCCATGACGATTTGCTCCACGGAACCCACGGTGCCGGCTTCGGCGATGATACTTGAGGCGTTGAGGGTGAAGATTTGGTGGTGTGCTAGGCGGCCGCTCTCGACGCCCTGGAGGATGCGGTCGGCCAGGCCGAGCAGCAAGGCGGTTTTGCCGATGCCGGGCTCGCCCACGAGCACGACGCTGCCGTTGGCGCCGTTGAGTTCGGTGACGAGGGTGTCGAGCTGGCTGGTGCGCTCTTCGAGCTGGAAAAACTTACCGGCAAATTCTACCTGCTGGCTGAGGCTGGTGCCAAATTGGCTGAGCAGGGGCGTGAAACCGGCGGCCCAGTCGCGCGCGATGCCGCCGTAGGACGGGCGCTTGGCTTTGGTGTAGACGCCGAGCCGGGCGGCCCAGTTGATGCCGGCGCACAGGTCATCGAGGGTTAGTTTGCGCTGCGTCAGCAAGTCTTTGAGGGCCGGATTAATACTAAAACAGGCCGCGATAATCATGGCGTTGGTCATGAAGGCTAGTTGGGTTTTTTCGGCTATTTCGGCTGTGGCAAGCCATAAGTCTTGATGAATGAGTTGCCAGTCCTGGACGGCCGGCAGGCAGTCGTTGGCCGAAAACTCGTAGCGCTCCAGGATGAACCGGCCGTCCCAGGTGTTGGCAGCCAGCAAAAATAGTTGCTGGCCGGTGAGGTTGGGCCGGTAGCCGTCAACAATTTCAGCGGGCAGGATGTCGGCCAGTTCGACCGAATCGGCCAGGGGTGTGCGCGCAATGTCGAGCAAGCCGTGCCGGAGCCAGGTAACGTAGCAGCCCGTCATGAGGCCGACTCCAAGTAGCACCAGGCCCCCGCGTACGCCCAACATGGTAATTACCAGGCCGGTGACGACGGCGGCCACCCACACAAACTGGAGCAAGCTCATCAGGTTGGGGGTAAAACTATGAGCTAGTTTGGCCTGGGCAACTCGGCTGGCGGTGGCGTGGAACTCAAATTGTTTCATGGCCGGCTGCCCCAGATAATCAAGGCCGGTCCGAGGAACGGTAGCACCGGCCAGAGGAGCAAAACCGCGCCGCCAATCACGGCGTAGGCGCCTATGATGAGCCCGGCGCCAATCAACGTACAACCGCGCATGATGCCGCCCACGAGCCGGGAAACCAGGTTGTCAACCAGGGCGCGGGCGTGGGCCTCCAGGCCGGCGCCTGGCTCAGTGACAATCCGGCGCCAGGGTTCGAACAGGGTTGTAACTAAGGTGGGAACCGAGAACATCAGGTAGGTCGTGGTAAGCTGCGCGCTCAAACGGCTGGCCGTATCGCGCCAGCCCCGGGAATACCACCACCGGAAAAATCCTACCAATAGCATAAGCGTATTGTAACATAATTGGCCCTAAAGTATTGACATAACCGCAATTGTGTAGTAATATTGCTGGCGACCTCGGATTGACCTGTTTACAGGTCTTTTTTGTTGGTTGCAAAACCACTGTGAGGTGGGTTTGCTCGATAAGTAAACGAAAGGTATATGAGCCGCATCACCCTTCGCGGCCCCTATGCGTAACCTCGTCCAGTCAGTGGCGACGTTAGTCCTGCTGGCTTCTCAGGTGCAGAGCCCAATCTCGGGGAGCACCGCTTTTGCTGCTGGCCAGTCCACGGCGAATGAGTCCATTGAGGTGAGTCTGAATATGACCAACGCTCAACCGTTGGTCATCTCAACCAAACAACCCAATTACGATGCTGAGGTGCTTGCGCCGCTGCATGCCGCTCAAGCGAAAGCAGCGGCTGAAGCGGCTGCTAAGGCGGCGGCTGCCCGCAAGAAGGTCGTGAAGATGGTGCAAACCGTTGTTACGACTGTACAAGCGGCTGCCACGCCGGCCAATATGCTGGCCCTGCGTTTTTGTGAGGCCGGTAACATCTACACCCGTAACTCGGGTAACGGTTACTACGGTGCCTATCAGTTCGATATTGGTACCTGGGGTAACTGGGGCGGCTACGCCCGGCCCGACCTGGCTCCGGCCGACGTCCAGGACGCTAAGTTCTTGGAAACCTTTGCCCGCCGTGGTTGGTCGCCGTGGCCGGCCTGTGCCCGCAAGCTTGGCTTCATGTAATTTGCGGCCCGGCTAACAAAAAGACCCGCCTGCCATCTGGTAGCGCGGGTCTTTTTGATGTTGGCGGCATTATAGCACAGGCTTTTATTATTGTCCTCGCACATTTCGCCGAAGGGCGGGTTCCCGCTGAGGGCTATCTGGCGTCAGTATGAATAGTTCCAAAATTGGCGGCTGTGGGTGTGTAAAACTTTAGAAGATCGCGCACTTCGGCGGTGGAGTGGGCGTCCATGAGCTGTGTGCGCAGGTTGGTTGCACCTTCAAAATCGCGCACATAAATCTTGAAAAAGCGCTTAAGCGGCTCAAAATTACGCTCGCCGTACTCTGCGGCGATGCGGTCGTGCCAATCGAGCTGGGCGCCCAGCAGGCTGAGGAGCTCGGCGCGGGAATGCGGGCGCGGCTGCAGCTCAAAGGCGTAGGGATTGGTGAAGATGCCGCGCCCAATCATCACGCCGTCAATGCCGGTGCGGGCGGCTAGGACTTCGGCGTGGGCACGGTCGTGCACGTCGCCATTGCCAATGATGAGCGTGCTAGGCGCCAGTTCGTCGCGCAGTTTGACGATTTCTGGCATAAGTTCCCAGTGGGCATCCACCTTGCTCATCTCTTTTTTGGTGCGCAGATGCACGGTGAGGGCGACCGGCTGCTCTTTCAGGAGATGGCTGATCCAGCCGCGCCACTCACTGGTACTGGAATATCCCAACCGGCATTTAATACTGACGGGCAGGCCGGCGGTGCGCAGGGCGGCTACTAGTTCGCTGGTGAGAGTGGGGTTTTTAATGAGGGCCGCTCCCCCGCCGGTTTTGATGGCGTGGCTATCGGGGCAGCCGGTGTTGAGGTCGAGGCCGTCGTAGCCGAGCTGGGCGCAATGCTGGGCGAGCTGGGCCATGTCATCGGGGTCGGCGCCCCAGAGCTGGGCGACCAGCGGGTGCTCGTCGGGGGTTTTGACGAGCCGGGTGCCAACCGCCCGCTCGCCCGCTTTGACCCAACCAGTGGCGTTGGTAAATTCCGAAAACCACACATCTGGTGCAGCGGCTTGGGCGATGACATGCCGAAACACCGTGTCGGAGACACCGTCCATGGGTGCAAGCGCCACGAAAGGCTTGGGCAGCTGTTGCCAAAAGTTCATTTTGCTATTATAACATGGTTTTAGCGAGCGGCCCAGAGCCCGGCGCCCAGGTTGCGTACTTTGCCGGTAATTTCCATCAGGCTGATGATATTGGCAAATTCGGCGGCGGATAGCCCACTGGCTTCAATGAGGGCGTCGGCGGTGGCGGTGCTTTTGCCCATGAGTTCGAGCAACTTGGCTTCCTGCGGGCTGCGCGCCGGTACCGGAATTGGTTCGTGCGTTAAATAGCCCAAATCCGCAATCACATCGCTGGCCGAGCGAATGAACAGCGCGCCGTCGTAAATGAGGTTATTGGGGCCGGCGGCGGACGGCGAAGTGAGATTGCCTGGCACCGCCATGATGCGGCGCTGGAGTTGTTTCATGGCGTTGGCGGTAATGAGCGCACCGGAATCGACACCGGCTTCGGTGACAATCAGAGCTTCGGAAAGCCCAGCAATAATGCGGTTGCGCTCCACAAAGTGATGCGGTAGGGGCGGCACGCCCAGGTCGTATTCGCTGACGAGCGCTCCCCCGCCGGCCAAGATGTCCATGGCCAATGGCCGGTGAGCATGGGGGTAGATGCGGTTGAGGCCATGGCCGAGTACCGCGACGGTTTTGCCGCCCACGTCGAGGGCGGCCTGATGCGCAATGCCATCAACGCCGGCGGCCAGGCCGCTCACAATTACGGCACCGGCACGGGCCAGATCGCGGGCTAATTGGTAGGTAATTTGCCGGCCGTAGGCGGTGCATTTGCGGGTGCCGACAATGGCCACATAATGCCCGAATGGCATTTTTCCTAAAACGTTAATGCTTTTTGGAGGATTAGCTAACGCACGTAGCACATCTGGGAATTCACTGTCATTGGATGATATTCTAGAAATCTGCATAAATAGTGTTGACAATATTAAGTTAGTGTGTTAGCATACATGTCATACCTCCCAAAGAGGTAAGAACCACACAAACATACCACTTATTCGCCGGCATTGGTACCTGAATGCACCCTCCTTTAGGTACCGTTTATGCCGGTGAATGAGTCCCTTCAATCCCGATGCCCATTGATATTGCGCATTGCACAAAACACCTTGGAGGTGAGGCTTGAAGGGTGCCATAAAGGCCCGAGCTAATGATCTGACCACCCAGTATCTTCAGCTTCGGGCCTTTATGATATAAATAGTTATGCCAGCTGAGGGGCGGCCTGAGGCTATTACGACAATAAAGGCTTTGGTCTGTCCCTCGGCTGCTCTTTGCAATTGAACGCCGGCTGGGACCGGGACGGTTCAGTTCCTGTGTCTACCCGAGAAAGGCGAGCGTGGCGGCTGCTGCGCCAACCAGCGGAATGGTTATTACGCCCTGGGTTCCTTGTACCGAGGTACTAGTACCTCATCCCTCAATCAACATTGGATAGAGC
>DATDME010000089.1:0-8058 GCA_036518915.1 Candidatus Saccharimonadia bacterium
TATAGCCATCCCAAAACAAAACGTGTCTTTTCGCACCGATGATTCGGGTGATTCAGGATCGGTCGGACCGGGTAAGCTGTATCCGGTGATACAGCGAACGAGGAGTGATCGATCCTGAACTCACGAGCACGGTGAGGGCACACGTTTTGTTTTGGGACGGCTATAAGGGGCGCCCCGTTCTACCGCCCAGGTCTTATAGGCTTCGACGAGTTGTGAGCCAACCCCACTCCGGCGGTAATTGGCTTCTACGAACATATTTTCAAGCTCAGCAACCACTCGGTACGGCTCGGCCATATAGAGTTTTGGGAAGCAATCGGCGATGAGGTAACCGATGACGCGGCCGCCAGCTTCAGCAACAAAACCCTGGAAGCCATCGCGACCTTCGGCGGCTTTGTGGAAATAGTCGACGGCAAAGTCGGTAGACGGCCAGTTAAGGTTGCGGGTGCGACGATCGAGGTCGTTCTCGTACTTGAACAATTCAGCATTGAGGCGCTGGAGGTCGGCGAAATCATCGGGACGGGCAAGGCGGATGGCAGCTAAACCAGCCATGGCTACTCCTACTAATCCTTTTATAATACCGTGAACCGGACATTTTTAAATTGCGTTGACACCCGTGAACCGGATTTTGTGGAACCTTTCATAGTTTGGCGGGGGTTACTGCAGTTATTGTGAGGATGAGCTCGTAGCTCATAGAACTAACCCCCAACAAGGAGGCGTCATGACCGGCGATGACAGGAGCTGGCTGCACGATGGCGAGACCGCGATTGTGCCGGGCCGCCCCCATCCCCGAGGCACAATCAATCTGGGCCGCTGGCGGTTTGAGCCCGCCCCGGCCAGCCGCTGGCTGGCGGCCGACCTGGCCGCCCTCACTGATCAGCCGGTCGGTTCACCGGTGGTGCATCCCACCTGGCCGGCCCGGCTGTCGCCCGTGGCGCTGTCTCGCGCCCGGCTGCGACTGTCGGCCAACCTCAATCGTGCGGCCTTCCTGGGCGGCCCGCGCCGCCTGTACCGGCAGGCCGAGGACGAGTTACTGCCGGCTTACCTTTCCTGGGTCGTCATTGATGCCGGGCCACAACCGGCTGAGCTGCGCCTGCCCGGAGGGCTGCCAGTGCTATTCGGCCAGCGGATGAGCGGGGCGCTGATCTGGCAGCGGCCGGGTGACGCCCCGCGCTCACTGCAGACGTACATCCTGCTCATTCAAGCCGAGGTGACAACACGTGTGCCGTGGCAGCTAGCGCTGGCGCTCTACGGCACGTCGGTCAGCCACCGGGAGGCGCTGCCGGCAGCGGACTGCCCACTACCGTTGAGCCTCGCGCAGGGCGCAATCTGGCAGCGGGCGATCAAGCTGGCGGTGGCCGGCCTGAATCACGTGACGGGAGCGCGTGAGAAGACGGCCAGTACCGGCTGAGTTGCTGGCGGGGCGAGCCACGAGCGAACGGGCGATGGCCAAGTGGTCATCGCCCGGTTTGCTGTGGGGTTAATCGTAATTTGCGCTTAGCTTGTGGTGCCTTTGAGCTGACGGTCTTCCACGTAACCCAAGCCGCGCGCGCTGGTGAGCATGGCCCGGGCGGCGTCGATCGTGGAGCGCTCGTTGAAGCTTGTGAGGTCATCCACGGACACGAACCGGTATTCCTCAAGTTCGTCGGTTTGCAGTTTTATGGCAGCAATTTCGTCGGCGGTCAGATCGGCGGCAAAAATGATGCGTAGGAATTCGGGGTATTTGGCGGGCGGGAGGTAATGGACGCCCAAGAGGCTAAGCCGGTTCTCGGCGAGGGTTAGGCCGAGCTCTTCTTGGGTTTCGCGTAGGGCGGTGGTGAGCGGCGATTCGTTTTCCTCCACGAACCCGCCAACCAAATTCCAGCCCGGCTTATAGTTCGGTTTAACAATGAGAACTTTGCCCTCGGAATTGCGATAAACGACCATCACGCCAACTGACTTTTTGGCCCGGCTGGCGTAGAAGGCCTGGTTTTCGGCTTCGGTGAAGTAGCGGTTCATTCGAAGGATTGCTCAAGGTATAGTTCAAAATCTTTGAACCCGTGGCGGCGATAGAACGCGATTGCCTGATGATTAGGGGTGTACGAGCCAACCTTAAGCCGCTTGGCGCCCTGCTCCCGAGCCCAGTCTTTGAAGACGGTCATGAGCTGGGTGCCAATACCCTGCCGGCGGTACGGCTCTTCAATAAACATGACCCTTAGCTCAACCATGGGATTGGCCGTGCGGTAGTCTAGGGTGGCGGCGACGGCCATGAGGTAGCCGACCAAGCGGCCATCAACCTCGGCGAACCAGGCGGCGATTCCGGGAGTGCCGCTGAGCCACTTTTGCAGAGCTTCGACGCCGCCGGGTTCGTACGTCCAGTTGAGGTTGAAGGAGTCTTGCGGATGGCAGCCAATGGCGTGCTCGTACTCAAAATGGGCATGGTTGAGGCGCTGGGCCTCGGTAAAATCGTCGGGCGTTCCGCGACGAATGGTGACGCCGGCCATGGCTATTTAGCGAACTCGACGGCGCGGGTTTCGCGGATGACGTTGACCTTGATGACGCCAGGGTACTTGAGAGTGGCTTCAACTTTGGTAGCGATGTCGCGGGCCATTTGGATGGCGGTGAGGTCATCAACCTTTTCAGGCTGAACAATGATGCGGATCTCGCGGCCGGCCGAGATGGCGTAGCTCTTCTCGACGCCCGGGAAGGCGTTGGCCAGGTTTTCCAGCTCAGTCATACGCTTGGCGTAGTTTTCCAGGGTGTCGCCGCGGGCGCCCGGCCGGCCGGCGCTAAGGGCGTCACACACCCGCACGATGAGGGCTTCCACGGTAGTGGCTTCGGTGTCGTCGTGGTGGGCGTCAATGGCATGCACGATGGCCTCTTCCATGCCGTACTTTTGGGCCAATTCTGAGCCAATGTGGTGGTGGCCGCCCTCAATTTCGTGGGTGACGGCCTTGCCGATGTCGTGGAGCAGGGTGGCAGTTTTGGCGATGCGGACGTCGGCACCCAGGTCGCTGGCGATCATGCCGGCGAGGTTGGCCATTTCGATCGAGTGCTTGAGGACGTTTTGCGAGTAGCTGGTACGGAATTTGAGTTGGCCGAGCAGGCGGACGAGCTCCGGAGGTACGCCGACGACGCCGGTTTCCTTGAGGGCCTTCTCGCCGGATTCTTTGACCATGCGATCTACCTCGGATTTGGCCTTGGCGACCACTTCCTCGATGCGGCCGGGGTGGATGCGGCCATCGCTCAGGAGCTTTTCCAGCGCCACGCGGGCGACCTGGCGGCGCATGGGGTCAAAGGATGACAGCACAATGGCGCCGGGAGTTTCGTCGATGATGACATCAACGCCGGTGGCGCGTTCGAGGGCTTGAATATTCCGGCCTTCTTTACCAATGACGCGGCCTTTGAGCTCGTCGCTGGGCAGCGGCACGGTGGTGATGGTGCGCTCGGCGGTTTGATCCGAGGCCATGCGCTCCATGGCGGACACGATGATCATTTGCGCGCGTTTTTCGGCGTCTTCCTGGGCATCAACCTGCATCTTGTTGACAAGCTTGACGAGGTCGCCTTTGATGTCGCGCTCGGTCATCTTCATGAGCTTGTCTTTGGCTTCGTCTTTGCTCAAGCCGGCGATTTTCTCGAGGTTTTCTTGCTGCTTGGCCCGGATGGCGCGCAGGTCGTCCTTGAGGACGTCAAGGTCGGCTTCGTGCTTGCGCAGTTTTTCGGAGCGCTTGTCAAGCTCTTCGAGTTTGGCGTCCAGGCTGGACTGGCGCGCCAAGAGTTGCTGCTCGGTTTTGGCAAGCTCACTGCGGCGCTCGCGCTCTTCGCGCTTGGCGGCTTCGGCCAACTTCAATGCTTCGTCCTTGGCCTCAAGGGTAATCTCTTTGGCCTTGGCCTCAGCGTCTTTGACAATCTTTTCAGCTTGGCTAGCCGCACTGGTCTTTTTATTTTTGTTGGAAACGTACGTGTAAGTGAAAGTGGCCCCGCCTCCGAGGAGAAGGCCGATAATCAGGGAAGGAATCATGTGGTTTTTGCCTCAGTGCCGAACGGGGAACCACGTAATAGTTGTTTTTGAGGACGATATTACAAGGCGCGTGGCCCCGAATCGGACGGTTGTAAAAGGGATATTCAAGGGGAACACCCTAATTAAAACAGGTCTATTGCGGGGTGGTCAAGCTTTGGGCTTGGTAATGTGAGCTTCGGCTCCGTATTCGGGCAGGACGGGCACACCCGGCTTGGCCGACGCCAAAGCTTTGATGCCCTGTGTCAGCCAGGCGTCGCCGGCCGCGCCGACCACCGGAATGTTGAGGCCGTCTGCTAACGCATTGACCGTGGCATGGCCAATGCGCAGTGAAGTAAATGAGCCCGGGCCGCTAAAAATAACGATGCCGGTGAGGTCGGTCAGCTGGTGGCCGCCCGATTCGATGAGGCCGGTGAGCCGGCCGAGTAATTCATCTGACAGCCGGCGGCCCGACTCCCAATCGAGCTGGGGTTGGCCGATCTTGGCGGCGGCGGGCTGGAGTTCGGCGGGGTCGAGCAGCCAGGCTTGGGTGGTGCGGTCGGCGGTTTTGAGGGCGAGAATCACCGGTGGGCCTCCTGGAATTTGTTGAGTAACTCCGTGGATTTGGGGCCGCCGGCGGTAAATTCGAGCTCGCGGGCCTCCTCCGATGCCAGCTTGAAGCGGACGGTGAGGCGGTCGGCGGGCAGGTCACTCTCGGCGATGTCGGCCCACTCAATCACGGTAATGATTTCTGGGTCGCCGAGGTCTTCGTTGAGCTCATCGCCGACCACGCCGGTTTCTTGCAGGCGGTAAAGGTCATAATGATGCAGCTCTAGCTTTGACGGTAGCTTGTAAATCTGGCTGAGGGTAAAGGTAGGGCTGGTAACGTGGCCGGTAAAGCCGAGGCCGGCGGCCAGGCCCTGAGTGAAGGTGGTTTTGCCGCCACCAAGGTCGCTGGCGAGTTCAATGACTTCGCCGCCGTGGAGCAGCCGGCCCAAAGCGGCCGCCAATTGCTTGGTGGCGTCGGCGGTTTGGGTTGTGATGGTTAGGGTCACTGTGCCTCCTAATTACTCACCGGCGGGAGCGGCAACCTTATTGAACCCGCGGAGCCGGTGATAGAACCGCAGCATGTCGTAGCGGAACTCATATAAACAGTATGCAATGGTGAGGCCAACAAGAGCAAAGATAAGCCACTTGCCGGTCGGTGAAGTTGCGGCGTCCGCAGCGGCGGCCACTGGACTGCTGGTTTTAACTTTCGAGGCCGCCGGGGCTTTCGTAGTTTTGCTTGATGAAGCCTTGGAACTGGTTTTGCTGCTCGCGGTTTTTGTACTAGTACTACTTGCCGACTTATTGGGCGAGGCGGCGGCAGTAGCAGGCGCGGCAATGATATTAGGCAAGCCTGGCGTGAGGGTAGTGGTCCAAGCCCACGTCTCGCCGTCAAATGCCCAGGATGCTCCAGTGATGGCTTTTGGGTACGTTACCGCGCCACCAATCGCGCTGCCATCGGGAGCAGCCAACTGGACTGATGATCCGGCATTTGAGAGCGCAATTTTAGTGTCGGCGGACCGGAAGCTGGCATAGCTAAATGGCTGGATGATGTGCTGTTTTAGGGTGTGTTTGGTGGTTAATGAGGCGCCGGTTTTTACTACAACACCAGATATATCTACGGGCTGGTCGCTGGAATTGTATAATTCGATAAACTCGTCATCAGCATCAGTCTGAGGAGCAGCGGGATCTGGGAGTAATTCGGTTAGCATCAGGGCTGTGTAAGTGGAATTGACTGGATCGATTGGGCCGCTGCCCATACCGCCAGCGGGCATGATTGACGGCTTAGGCGAGGGAGTGGCGGTAGAAAAATTATTAGCTTCGTTCGGGGTGGGGGTAGTTGTCCAAGCCCAAGTGCCGTCAGATTTTTTGGCCCAGGCTGAGCCCGTTGGGGCAGTCTTATAGGTTATGATTGGGCCCACAGCCGTCGTGCCGTCCGGTAAATATAGTCCGACAGATGAGCCATTATTGGCGAGGGCAATGTGGGTATCGGCCGATTTGAGAGCCAAATACTCACCTGCCGGCACCGTGGCATCCTGCAGCGTATGCTTTGTGCCAAGTGTGTCGCCGCTTTTGACGACATAGCCTTTGAGGTTGACATCGCTTGCGCTAGCATTGAAAAATTCGATAAATTCATCGTCGGCATCGGTCAGGGGAGCTGCCGGGTCGGGTAAAAGTTCCGTGATTGAGAGGGTTGGCGACGCGTCGGCTCGGGCCGTTGGCACTACCATGAGCAGCTGGGAGAAACAGAAGGACACGATCGAACCAACGGCCAGAACTTGCTTTTGCATCGGCACAAACTCCATCTCTTAAGTTGTGTCTCAGGATATAACGAACAAAAGCCGTAATCAAGCATGAGCTAATTAATGCTTTGCATTTAGAGAAATATAAGCGTAAGCATAAATTGGCATATCGTGTTAGTATTATGCCCATGAAGCAAAAAACATCGCATTCATTTTGGACAACCCGACGAGCAATAGGCATATTGCTGGTCTTGCTAAGTCCCGCAGGATGGTGGCTTGGTTACAACTTCGTCGCCCCAGCTATTTGTGCGCCGCAACCTGCCGTTAACAGCTATTTCGATTTATCATGTCTCAATACAGATATATTTATGGCCGCAGTTTTTGCGATTGTCTTGCTGTCGGCAGGGATCATCATCTGTATTCTGCCTAATCACACAAAAAAATAATTTCTTGTTGCTGCATACAGGAGGGGCGGCGCCCCTCCTGTATGCACGCTTCACAGCTCAGCGCGTCTTGCTCGCGAACGCGGCCGCGTAGCCATCACTCTGACCCGTGACTGTCGGGTGGAAGCTTCCGGCTGACGGAGTGTCTGATCCGGCCGTGAAGACGAGTCCATTGAACCACGACTGTCCCGAGTCACAGAGGCCGTGTCCATTGAATGTTGACGGCGGCACGTAGGTGATCGGAACGCCGGATCCCTGAGCGCTGCTCACGGCCTGCTGAATCGTTCCGTTCAGTCGGTTCCCCAGGTCGTCGAGCCAGACGGCATCGAAGTAGTCGACCCTGAAGTTGATGGTGAGTGGCCCCTTGTGCAGTTGCCCCACTGTGCAGGCCTGGCCGCCCGGGGCACCCTTCTCGCGCGGGTAGTTCCGAGCACTTGGTCCGAAGAGTCGCGGGTACCCGCCGACGTAGATCTTTGCATTCGGTGCCTTTCGGTGAATTTCCCGGTACACGTCAGCCAGGCCATAAATCGGCCGACCCACCGTGAGTGAGCCGTTGGGTGCACCCGCCAGCGCGAGCAGCCTGGCGTTGGTGTCACGACGAAGAACCTGGTTTCTTGAGCAGCCGTACCCTCCCTTGTCCTGCTGAGGGGCTCCACTTGGTCTCGGTCCGTCGACACACTTGTTGAGGATGTGCACGAACCCGGCGTCGTTTCCTCCAATCGTGAGCGTGACCGTCTGCGTGTTGGGCCCGAGGACGTTCAGCTGCGGCGGTTCGTTCAGGTTGGCCGGGTTTGCCACGAAGAAGTCGTCGGTGACCGCTCCGCTGCAGGCGACGAACTTCAAGTCACCGAACTTCCCCGACGCTGCGAGCAGCGGCCCGTACGCCTGGGGAGACCGGTGGCAGCTGTTCAGCGCCGACGCACTGTCAGTACCGGGCAGGTAGTTGCCGCTGCCCTCACCCGACGAGTAGGAATCGCCAAGTGCGGCGTACTCCTTGCTCGGCGGAGGCGTTGAGCTTGTTGTCGTCGGCGGTGTCGTCGTAGTCGTAGGCGTGGTGTCCCAGTGGATCGCCAGTACCGGCACCGACCAGTCGCCCCAGATGGGGCTGTCGGGAGTGCCACCGTTGAGCTGGCCACTGATGAAGCGATCGCCGTACGCCGGGTCGTCCGAGTAGAAGTCCCAGTTCAGCACCGCGGACGGGCTGTACGTTCCGGAGATCGTGTATGCCACGGTCCCGTTCGAGTACATGACCCGGTAACGGATCTCGCTGACGCTGGGCCCCCACGGTGCGGGGACGGTCGGCGTGATGTGTCGCGCCGTGGGCGACTCATTGGCGGCCGGGCCGGCGACCGTG
>DATDME010000090.1:0-15693 GCA_036518915.1 Candidatus Saccharimonadia bacterium
TCCACCAAATTCGTACGGACACCCTTTGTCAGATAGGCCTGGCGCCGCAAGTACTCCAGAATTTCCGTGTAGTTAAACTCGGTGGTGACAAAAATTTCTGGATCGGGCCAAAACGTGATAGTCGTACCGGTATCATCGGCCTTGCCCACCGGCTTAATGTCGCCCTGGGGCACACCCCGCATGTACTCCTGGCGGTACAACTTGCCGTCGCGGCGCACTTCCGCCACGAGCTTGGTCGACAGCGCGTTCACCACACTTGAGCCCACGCCGTGCAAACCACCGGACACCTTATAGCCCCCACCGCCAAATTTTCCGCCGGCATGCAGCACGGTGAGCACTGTTTCCAAGGTGCTCTTGCCGGTGGCCTTGTGCTTTTCCACGGGGATGCCACGCCCACTATCGCGCACACTTACGCCGCCGTCGGCCAGGATCTTAACGTCGACCACATTGCCGAAGCCAGCCATCGCTTCATCAATGCAGTTGTTAACGATTTCCCACACTAAGTGATGCAGGCCCTCTTCACCCGTGCCACCAATGTACATACCTGGGCGCTTACGGACCGGCTCAAGGCCCTCGAGGACCTGGATCTGATCAGCACCATATTCTTGGGACGGGTTCTTTGCCATGCGCGTCTACTACCACCTATCGTTATCATCAAAAAGAGCGTGCGGCTCAAAATACCTACCCATTATAAGCATTTCGTGTATCTGGATCAAATGGCCCAAAATGTTTGCTGAGGGCTATGTCGTAAAATACCACCTTATAATTGACATAAGTGCTATAAACAAGTATCGTAATACGACCATGTCCGGCACGACTCCGAAGGAGGAGCCCCATGCCCACCATGACGCACCCACTACCAGCGAGAGATGACCATACCTAGGCCATTAGATAAAAACATCCTCGCATACATCACGAGCGACCAGCTGCGCCTGAGCTGACCTCCTGATCGATGCGGGGATTCTCCCACACCGACGTCCCGGCACTCCGCCGGGGAAGGAGGCCATCATGGCCAGCACGCTGCTCACCGCCCCGCCCGTCACTGGGCTGGTGCAGTACTTCGACGCGGACAAGCGCTTCGGCTTCGCGGCGGTCACGCAGACCGACCGCGGCCCTCGCCAGGTGTTCTTCCACGTCCGCAACGGGCGCCAGGTCATCGGCAACTACTTCCAGCCGACCCTCACCAGCTGCCCCGCGCAGTACCGCATCCCCGACCCGCGCCGCACACGGCCCGGAACCGAGCTCGTCATGGTAATCGAGTCTGGCGAAGACCGCCGGGACCAGGCCGTCGCCTGGGGCATCCGCCCCCGGCGCACCTGGTACGACACCATGCTGAACGAGCGCACCCTCACCCAGTACCTGGGTGGTCTCGTGCGCATCTCGGAGCAACGTCCGGGCCAGCCCTACCGCTGGATTCTGGCCGGTCGGCTCAACCGGGCCCTGCTCACCCGTGAGGAGTTCGCGCTTCACGGACAGCAGTTCGACTCGCTGCAGTACGTCGGGTTCAACACCCGACCGGCGGGTCAGGCCTTCGAGCTGGGGTTCAGCACCCAAGGCAGCAGCCAGCGCCGCAGCGACCACTGCCTGGCCCTCGAGTTCCCGCTCGAGGACGGCGGCATGCGCTACGTCTGGCTGACGCCGGCGCCCAAGACGGCACCGCGGTGAACAGTTCGCTCACGTGTCATTCAACCGAGAGGAGAGCGCGATGCCCCGATGCATTCGCAGCCCCTGATCGTCACCCACGCCCACGAGGGCGGCAGAGCTTCCACGAGGAACCTGAGCCGCTCTCGTGGGCGCTCTGCTTATCTGGCAGTTTCCCCTAGCCACCCGTCGCCACCGGTAGTACAATAATGCTAATGTTTCCGAGAATTGTGTCGCAGTTGTCGCTGTCTCCGCAGGCGCTCAGCCTGTTGGCGTTTTATGGCCGACGTCTGCGCCAAGAAAAAGTTACCCGCACCTTTTCGGCCATTGCCGCTTGCCTCATTGTCGGCCTACAGTTCCTGACGATCGCCGCGCCGCCTTCGCCCACCAATGCCTCATCGACCAACGATATTTATTCTGGCGGTTTTGTCTCACGGGTTGACCTACTCAACCGTTACGACGAAAACGCCGAGCTGCGCAACCTCTACACTGGCTACTTTGGCATCAGCCGCGCCGACATCGCCAACGCCCAAGTCGCCTACATCAACTCCACCGACCACAACCTCAAGTCCGTGGGCCGCATTCAGCACAGCTCGTCCGACACAGAAATCCACACCAGCGACAACCTCTACTACGGCCGGCCGCTCTACGTTTGGGATACTGGCGCCAACGTCCAAAACGGCTCGACCTACGAAGTCCTCCAAGGTATCACGGCCAAGGGCAACTACTGGGCCATCATGTTTGCTTGCGGCAACCCGGTATACAAAACGCTGCCCGTAAAAGCCACCCCCACGCCGGTACCCAAGGCCGCCGTGACTGTACCCACCACGCCAGCGCCCACTTCCGGCTGCCTCGACCCCGGCAAGCCGTCAAGCTACGTCACCAGCTTCACCCGCGGCACCGGCACCGTCAGTACCAAAAATAACTTGCCGCTCTGCCAGGCCGGCAGCCTCGAGCTCGAAAGTTTCTCCATGCCTGATACTTGGGACGGCCAAGGCTTTAACGCCTCCGCCCTGCCCCAAGCCCGCTTTGACTCCATGGGCATCACCCTGCCCGCCGGCGCCCCCAATTTGCACGAAACTCTCACCGTTAAAGTCCCCGAGGCCTGCCAGAATACCCAAATCGATTTTTACTTTCCGCCAGTCTACAGCAAACTCACCGGCCTGCACGATGACGATGCTCGCTACATCAACGGCATGATTTTTGCTCGCCACGGCAGTTGCCAAGCCACCCCCACGCCCACTCCCAAGCCCGCACCTACGCCCAAGGCCTCCAGTATTGTGTGCTCTAAACTGTCAGCTGACACCACCACCGGTCCCGCCCCGCTAACCGTTAAATTCACCAGCGCGGCCACCGCCACCGGCCAAACCGTCAGCGAGTACCAATACAGCTTCGGCGATGAGCACAGTATCATCAGCCCCAGCGCCGCGGCCAGCCACACCTACGTCCTGCCAGGCCAGTACACCGCCACCCTCAGCGTCACCAGCTCCACTGGTGCAGTGTCGGCCGCGGTCGCGACCTGTACCGTGAACCTGAATGTGCTCGCCCCGCCGGCCAGCTACGTCAAGGCTAAATCGGCGCAAAACCTTAGCCAAAACCGCGACGCCACCACCGCGCCCGCCCAAGCCGGCGACCAAATCCGCTACAGCCTCACCACTAAAAACGCCGGCGGCATTGCCGGCGACTACACCGTGGTCGAGCACATCGACGACATCCTGGAATACGCCGACGTCACCGATACCGGTGGCGCCACGCTCGCCAAAGGTGTCCTCACCTGGCCGGCCGTATCCATCGACCCCGGCGCCACGCTGCTCAAGACCTTCTCCGTAAAAATTAAGAGCCCGGTGCCTTCCACCCCGCTCGGCGTATCTGACCGCTTCTCATACGACCTGCGCCTCGATAACATCTATGGCAACCAGGTGAGCATTACGGTGGCGCCACCGCCTGCCAAACAAATTGAAGGCGCATCCACCAGCCTGCCCGACACCGGCGCCGCCACCAGCACGCTGATTATCCTGGCCGTCGCCTTCTTGGCGGTTTACTTCTACTTCCGCAACCGCCAGCTCATGACGGAAATCCACATTTTGCGCGGCAGTTACCAAGGAGGTTTGTAACCATGTCTCTTGAGCAACAACCTCGGCCCCACGAGCAACTCAGCGAGCACCAAGCCGACCTCGACCGCCTGGCCCGCCAGCGCCTGGAGGAGCTGAAATCAGAACGTGAAATCGGCTCCGAAACCGACTCCGCCGACCGACGCGCCGAGGCCGCCCGCGAAGTCATCAACCAGCACAAAGCCGAGCGTCCGACTGAGGCGCCGCCACCCGATCCCGCCGAAACCAGCCCCGCTGAGCCTAAGGCCGCCAACCGGCTTAACGTCCTGCCTCCGGCCCTCAACTATCAGCACACGCTCATGAGCCTGCAGCAGCATCTCAAGCCCGCCAGCCGGGCCTTCAGCCGAGTGATCCACCAGCCAGCCGTGGAGGCCGCCAGCGAGGCTCTCGGCAAAACCGTCGCCCGCCCTTCCGTCATCAATGGCGCACTCTGGACCGCCCTCATCATCGGCACGGTGTTTTACCTGACCGCCCGCACCTTCGGCTACCGGCTGTCCGGCTCCGAAATGCTGTTCGCGCTGCTCGGTGGCGCCATCATCGGCATCGTCGCCGAAGCGGTTTGGCGCGCCTTTAAACGCCAATAGCCCGCGCGGGCATAGCAAAACGCGAACCAAAATGGCAGTTTAGATTACGATGACCCAGGTGGCTACTCACCGACGATCACGTTGCCGTGCTCATCTACAAACACCTCGCCCGGTGCCAATTTCTTTGGCTTGATTGGCCGGAGCGGCTCCAGGTTCAAATGCGGACGTTCACCCGTCGGCATAATCAGTTTACCGGTCATGGCCCCTGCGGCCTGCGCTGTTTCAGACGGCCGGTTATGCGCGGCTTCCTCCGGGGATTCAATTTTCTCGGGTTTCTCGGGGGAGTGACGGTCGCCGCGGCGGCGCTGGCGATGATGCGAAATCTCGGCCGCCGGAGCGCTCACTTCCGGCTCAGGCCGCACCGCAGCCGCCGCCGGCTTAACCTCAACGGCATGCAGCTTCTGCTGGACCTCGCGCTCGGCCCGAGCCCGCGCCACCTCATCCACCGCCAATGACTCAGCCTGCGGCATCTGGTCGCCACCCTCAAACATCGTCTCAGCGGACTTCACGCTTGTTGGCTCGGGCAGCAAACCGCCGCCGTGCTTCACGATCGCCGGAATGGGCTGTGGCTTACGAATCGGCCCCAATGGCTCAATCACCTTTGGCTTTGGCGCCGCCACCACCTCGCGCGCATGGTCTTTGGCGCCAGACTCGGCCGTAGGAGCTTGTGAGGGTGGTGTCATCACCCGCGGCTTTGTTAGGCTCTGAGGCGGATTAACCACGATCTTCTTGTTCTGCACATAATGCTCCGGCGGCGCCTCCCCCTGACCTTCCCCAGACTCCGCTGGTCCAACCGGCTCAGCCAAACGTTTACGGCCATCCAGCTTAATCAGTGACTGATTAAGCAAATCATCAATCTCATGCTGTGCCCGCTTTACCTGCTCCTCCGCCGACGTATTGGCGGCCTCAGCCGCTGGCGGATTCGGAGCCGGTGCCAAAGCCGGCTGGGGTGGCTGAGGTGCTTGAGACGACTGAGCCAATGTCTGTTGCCGCGCCGCCGCCATCTCCACCGCACTACGCTTGATATCAGCTTTCGTCAAAGGAATCGGGATATGCGCCTCGCCCAGCATCTGCGCCACCGACTCTACCTGCGGCGCCAAAGCCTCCGCCACAACTGGCTTGTCTCTTGCTTCAACTGGCTTTTCTACCAGTGCAGACGACTGCGCCACTGCCTCAGGCTTAGATTCAGACTTCGGCTCGGGCTTCGATTCAGGCTTCGGCTCAGGCTTCAACTCAGGTTGAGCCTCGGCTGGCAGTTTTTGCGCAGCTGGTTGTGCCACCGGCGCTGGCGCCGGTGGCGGCGAAGATTCAGGTTTAGGTTCAGGCACAGGCGCCGGTTCAGATGAAGGTGCGGGTTCAGAATCAGGCGTGGGCACAGGAACAGGTGCAGGCGTCAGTGCGGTAACGGGAGCTGGCATAGTAGCGGGAGCCGACACACTGGCAGGCACCGGGATGGGCTCAGAGACAGGTACCTGCTTAACCTCCGGAGCGACTGGCCGGGACGTGGGTTGAGGCACGAACTGGGGCGCTGCGGGCTCAAGTGTTGGCTGGGGCGCCGCGAACTGGGGCGCGGGCTGGGGCGCCACCGGTACTGGCGCCGATTGCGGCACGGATTCCGTCGCAGTACCCGCCACCGCAAGCGGCGAAACCGGAACCGCAACCGGCATTGGAGCCGGCGTGCCAGCCGCCACTGGAGCTGAAGGCGCCACTGCCGCCGGCGCTGGCTGGACCGGTAACGCAACTGGAGCTGGTTGCGTAGCCACCGGAGTTGCCGGCAAAACTGCTGCCGCTACAGGCGCACTAGGCAGCGCCGTCACTTCGGGCTGCACCGTGTCAGGAATTACCTGGCGCGCCAAAATCTTCTCAGCACCCGGATCAACGAAGTGGATAAATGAACCCTCTTCCTGGGCCGGTTCAGCCGGCGCGGAAGCCACGGTTTCAATCGATGGAGTTGCCGGCTGGACAGTGGCTTCAGCCGTCGGCTGGGCTCGCAGTTCTGACTCCACCTCAGCCACGGGCTGCACCTCCACCACAGGCTGCGCCTCTATCAAGGGCTGCACGCCAGTCGCTGGCGCCGCCAGAAGCTCCGGCTGGTCCGTCCTGCCGGCCGCCAAACGGGCAACCTCTTCGTCACTAATAAATGCGCTGGCCTGATGGTCCGCCGGCCCGGGCTCAACTTCGTCCACCAGCACGTCTGGTGAGTCATCAGGTTCCACCTCAGGTTCCGATTCATCCTCAATTTCGGAGTCATCCTCAATTTCGGAGTCATCAGCGGTTTCAAAGTCATCCGTTTCAAAGTCATCCTCGGTTTCAAGCCCCTGTGTAGCAACCACTGGTGCAGGCTGGGCAGGCGTCAAATCGCCCAGTACCTCAATGTTAGCGTACGGATCACCCGGCGCGGCCTCACCACTACCCAGCGGCGGCAAATCCGGCTCAGCCTCTGCCGCCACTGCCGCCTCACTCGCCCGGCTGGACGGCTGACCGCCAGTAATATCCATGACCGATAATGTTCCAATCTCACTCGGACGCGGCGCTACCGGTAGCTCTGGTACTGGTTCGCCCAACACATCAATCTCAGCATTCTTATCCGACGGATCAGCCAGCGGCCGCCCATCCGTACCTAACGCCAGCAAATCGACCGGCGGCGCACCAATTGGCGGCGGCACTGCCCCACCTGGCGAAACCGCAGCCGGTTCTGACCCAGCCGCCAGCGCCGGTTCTGGCTCTGCCGCCACTAGTTCCGGTAACAGCGCGGCTGGATCAGCCGACACCAGCCCAACCGCCGGGGTACCGGCCGGAGCCGCAGCCGGTACCGCCATCGGCTCAATTGTCGGAGCAGAGCCAACTGCATCAACCGCAACCGGAACCGGTTCCGCCGGAGCGGCCGGCACCGGCGCCGAAACTGCCGCCGGTACCGAAACTGCCGCCGGCACCGGTTCCGCCGGAGCGGCCGGCAAATCAATGGGCGGCGCACCAATCGGCGGCGCCGCAATCATCGTAGGCTCAGGAACAATCACATTGCCCGCCACCGGCGCGGTAATTGCCGGCAGTGTACCCCCACCCAACACCCGCGCTCGGGCAATCTCAAGTGCCGTCCGCGGCTGCTGGCCAACCGTCGGTTCGGCCGCCTCCTCCGGCAACACCGGTGCAGCCGGATCAGGCAAACGCACCCCACGCGGCACGGGACCAGCCGCGCCGTTGAAAGGCAAACCCGCATCGTTCGCCGCTGGTACGGCCGGCGCGGCCGGCACAGGAACCGGCGTCGGAATAGGAGCCGAAGCTGACGGCACAATCGTCGGCCCCGCCGGAACTACCGGCGCCGGCGCGGGCGCAGGTGCCGAAGCCAATGCCGGAGCAGGAGTCGGCGCGGGCATGGCGACAGCTGGCGCGAGAGCGGCCGGCGCGGGTTCAGGCACGGGCGCCACCCCGGTCGCGGGCATTTGAGCCGTCCCAGCCACCGGAGCTGCTGCTGTCGCCGGAACTACAGCAGCCGCCGGGGCCTCCTTAGTCGCCACACCACTAGCGCCCATTGACGGCACCGGCGCTGGCACGCCGCCACTCAGCCGCGACATAATATCCGCCTCCACCGCCGCCTTTGCGTGACCATACTTTGCTGCGCTCAGCTGCTTCACCGCCAGACCCAGCTCAAGATTCGGCCGGCCCAACGGTGGGCTGTCAACCATCGTAAACGGCTGGCTCGGCAGACCACCAATCATCAAGCGCACCGCCGAATTATAATTCGGCAAATTCATCAGGTCATGGGCGTCAAACACCGGTTGGAACTGCTTCACCATAAATTCGGCGTCTTCCGGGCCCATCCGGTGTGCCACAATCGTGCCAATGTTGCCAAACACCGCGTCCCGAATCTCGTTGGACAGTTGCCCAATGAACTGGTTGGCCACAATCAGGTTTAAGCGGTACTTCCGTGCCTCGCTCAAAATGCTGGCGAACGAATCCGTCGAGAAATTCTGAAACTCATCCACGTACAGCGAGAAATCATTGCGCTGGTCTTCCGGCATATTCGCCCGACTCATCGCCGCTGCCTGGAACTTAATCACGAAGATCATACCCAGTAGCTGGCTATTTAACTCCCCTACCTGGCCCTTGCTCAGGTTTACAATCAGGATCTTCTTTTGGTCCATGATGTCGCGCAAATTGAACGAGCTCATGGTTTGGCCAATGATGTTGCGCATCATCTCGTTGTTCTGGAAGGCACCAAACTTGCTCACAAACCAGCCGAGCATCTCGCTCTTGTGGTAGTCCGATGTCTGGCCCATTTCCTTCGTCCAAAAGTCGATGACCGTTGGGTCTTTCAGGTAACGGAACTTCTGCTTGAGGTACTCAGTATCCGTAAAGACCTTAGGAATCTCGATGAACGTCGCCCCGTTCGGGTCGCTCATAAGCGTCAGCGCCGCATTGCGGTACCAGTGCTCATACCGCGGCCCAATAATACCCGTGTGCCCTGGGTCGTACAGCTTATACAGCATGTTGATGGTCTCTTGGACCAAGAAGTCCTTTTGCGTCGGGTCACTGAATTCAAACAGGTTCAGTCCCAGCGGATACTGCGTGTCACCCGGGTTGAAGTAAATGATGTCTTCCGACCGGTTTTTTGGCACCATGGCCAGCAGCTTTTCCGCTGAATCCCCGTGCGGATCAATAAACGCGAAGCCGTTCCCGGCCAGCATGTCTTGCACCGCCAGGTTTTCCAACATCGTGGACTTACCGGTACCAGTCTGGCCCAGGATGTAGGTGTGGCGACGCCGGTCTTCCACCGAGAGCCGGATTTCCTTCTTCACCCCCCGGAATTCGTTATAACCAAACAGCAGGCCCACAGACGGCAACCGCGTCGGACCGTCCACCTGCTTGCTCATCTGGCGCTCCACCGCCGTCGTCGGTGTAAACTGGGCATCGGGCAAGTGGTACAACGTCGCCAACTCCACCGAGTTCAGCACGTTACCTTTTAGCTCGGGCGGGAAAAACCGAAAAATAAACGCCGTCACCAGGCCCTGCACGTCCACCGCCGGCAAGAACGTAAAGCCGTTCAAGCCCGGCGCGTCATACAGTGCAAACGTGGTAGCAATATCCCGAATCAGCTGCTGGCTGCGCGCCACCGAGCTGGTCGACACAATCACCCGAATCAACACCTCAAAGCCCGGGTGCTTCGTTTTTTCCTCAATGCTCTCAATTGCCGCCTGCTCCAGGTTGGTCAGCTCGCTCTGGTTACCCAGCTTTTCGCGGTGCTCCTGCCGCTGCTGCTCCGGCGCCTTCACCATGCCCTTGAGCACGTCCTGCGGCGTAATGCCGGCCTGCTTGCGGCCGCGGCGCTTCAGATCTACCAGCTTGAGCGATTTCGCGATCCAGTTCGGCGTGGCCGGCCGCACCATCAACTGGAACGCCACGCCGTCGGCCTTCTCCAGCGCCGACACACTCGTCAGCAGCGCCTCCATGGGGTCGCGGTCGAGCTTCGCGTACGTCGCAATCGGATAAGCGCTCTCGGCCCGCAACACCATTTCGCCGCCCAGCGTGGCGGCCAGGCGGCCTTCCTGGTTGAAGATGTTATGATCTTCCACCATCTCCGTCCGCGCCCCAGGGTAGGCCGTTTGGATGGCCTTTTCCACCGTGCTCACGAGCGCCACCGGCACCGCCGCATAAAAGTGCACCACGCCCTCAGACGCGATCAGCTCCAGCGCCACATGCCGCTGGCCATAAAACGTACTGCGGAAGCCCGTGATGGCCGTGCCAGCCAGTAGGTTATACAGCACCTCCGCCTGCGCGGTTTTTTCGCGCATCACCTCCTTCACGTCGCGGTTGCCCGCCGCCGTATCTTCAGACCGCGACGGCAAGTGAATCAAGATGGGCACCATCTTTAAGCCGCGCTCAATCGCCTTAGCCTTACGCAGCTTCTGGCGGTACACCAAATAAGCCACCGCACCTAACGCTCCCCCCAGCACCAGGAAGATCAGGAACACCGCCAGAACAAAGTTCACCTCAACACCCTCCGGCTACTGCATTACACCGAATCGGTTTTAGTAGTATCTTCGTCCGGCTCATGCACCGTTAGCCCATAACGCTTCTGCAAATAATCTTCCTGCAGCGCTTCCACGGCCTCTTCCTCACCGTACGGATCACCCACGTGTTGCCGCACCACCTCTTCAGCCTTATCAACCCATTCGGGCTCAATCACATCAACGTCCGCCGCCAGGTTTGGCAACGGTGCTGCCTGCGGCTGGGGCGCCTGGGTAGCCGAAGCCGGCATCGGCTGAGCCATCGCCAGCGCCATAGGATCCACGACCGGCTGTTGGCCGGCCGCCGGCGCGGGCGAGGCCGGCGCTGGGCTCGCTCCAACCACTGGCGCCGCCTCGGGAGTGGCTGGTACCGCCTCGGATGCAACTGGCGCCGCCGGTGTTTGCTCGAGCGCCGGCTGGTTAAATTGCTCCGGCTGTGGAGCGGACGGCGCCACATTCGGATTTGGCTGGCTTGAGGGTGGCATTGGTGCGTCCATTAGCACAAATTATATCATACCAGCCTACAAAACCTTAAGCGTCTTCAAGCCAAGCCAGTCGTAAGCTGCCTAATTGTGCACCCACACCGGCGTACCCACCGTCGACCAGTTGTAAATAAATTCCGCGGCCGCATCCGGCAGGTTCACGCAACCATGCGACCCGCCGTAATAATAATCCGGGCCGCCAAATTTGCCGTTCCGCCATGCCGCGTCATGCAAGCCATAGCCCTTGTAAAACGGCATCCAGTATTTTACTGGCACGTCATAGTCATAGCCGTACTGATAGCCCACCAGATGGGTATTGGTGGTTTTGTAATAAATGCTAAATAACCCCGTAACCGTGCCCAAACCCGCCCCGGTCGCGCCTGAAGTCACCGGGCTATCATAAATCACGTTATGGTCCTGCCACACCCATAGGTGTTGTTTGCTCAGATTCACCTCAATGTACCGGCCCAAGTCCAAACTCACCAGGCTGGTTGAGATGGTCTTAAACGGCACCTCGTGGCTGGTAATCGTAAAGGTCAGCGCCGACTGTGTCATAACCGCCTGACTGATAACCACCGTCAGCGGGTCCTGATCGATCGCGGTGCCGTTGACGCCTTCGGTTTCCACTTTGCTGATGCCATTCTCAACCGTCACTTTTTTGTTAACCGGCGCCACATCGAGCTGGTTGGCAATACCCTGCACATAATTTTTCAACTTGGCGCTATCCACCTGCGGCACCAGTTTGCTCGCCAGGCCGTCGGGCTGCTTTACAAACGCCAGCCAGCTGCCCACATCCGCCGTTGTTGGCGCGAATGTCCGGCCATTGTATTCCAGCACGATAGCCGTAGCCATGAGGCGTTTAGCGGCATCAATGGTCGGGCCCAAGGCTTTGGCCTGGATATCCGCCACCTGCTCATGAGGTTGCAGTTGCAGGCTCAAGCCACCCGGCGAGCGCACATCGTCTTCCACCAACCGCTCCAGGCCCAACTTGTCAATTGACCAGCCGCTTTTGTCGGGCACCGGCTGCAGCTGGCCAGCCTTCACCACCACGCTGGCGTCCACCGGCGGCGTGCCCACTTTGGCTGCCACACTAGCCGCAAACCCGTTCAGCGCCGACCGGTCAAGGTGGTACGCCAAGTCAATCGGCTGATGCATCACCGGCGGCAGCCAGCTCGACCGTCCGCTCTGGTAAGCGCTGGTTATCGTGGACTCCACATCGTACGTCACGCCCAAGTCGGCCGGCGTCAAATGGTACTCTTGGTCCGCCACCTGCAAGCGCAACTGGTAGTTCATAGCCACACGCTGCAGCGTGTGGCGCAGCTGCGTCAGCGTCTGGCCACCCACCGCCTTATCCGCCACCCGCACCCCTGGCAAAATCCGGCCATTGAACCAGGCCTTCGTCAACATTTGGGTGCCCACCACAAAAAATCCGACAGTTAAACCGATCGCGACCACCCGGCGCACCGACGTAAAACCGTCACTACCATGAAGTTCGCGATCTAACCGCCGTCGCAACATGTCCCAATTATACCGCTAACGCTTAGGGGAGCAAGGGCTGGCCGGCAATCACTAATCTCGGCGCTGAGCCTGCAGCCGCCGCTCCAACCGCAACAACACCGCCTCGGTCAACTCATCAGCCTCAGCCTCGGTCGGGGTACGGTCAGGCCGGGCGACCGTCAGGCGCACCGTCAAACCACGCTGGCCGTCCGGCGTACCGGCGCCGGTGTACACATCGACGTAGCTCACGTCATAATCCGCCAGCACCGCTTGAACATCCCGCCAATACCGGTCCACCGGCAACCACACCGACACATCCCGCCGAATCACCGGGAACCGTTGCAGCCCCTTAAACTGGGCTGGACCGGCCGCCTCCAAGAGGGGGGTAAGCTCAAATTCCGTAAACGCCATTTCACCCGTTACCTTGTGAGATTGCACAAGTCTCGGGTGCAACTGGCCAATCCGCCCCAGCCGCTGGCCATTCAGCCACACGCTGCCAGACCGGCCGGGCGCAAACACGCCGTCATCCGCCGGCTGCACCACCAAGTCTAACGCCAACTCACGGCCCAGCGCGTCCAGCAACCCCTTGACCGCCCGGTAAGCCTGCTCGGGCCGCAACACGGTCATGGCCAGGAGCAGCGGCTCGTGCGGCAGCTCCGCTCCCGGCCGCTTATGGAACACGTTCGAAATTTCATAAAACCCAAATGCATCATCATAGGTGCGGTTGCGCTCCGCCACCGTTAAGTGGCTCGGCAGCAAGCTGCTCCGCAAGTACGCCTGCTCCACCGAGAGGGGATTCTTCAGTTTCAGCTGCTCGGCATGGGTGATGCCAACTTCCGCCAACTGATCGTGCGACACAAACGAGTACGTCATCACCTCAAACAGCCCCGCCGCGTACAACACATCGCGCACCTGGCGGCGCCGGCTACGCGTTCGGTCAAACGCCATCTGGCGCGGACGCCAAGCCGGAATCCGCGCCGGTACACGGTCATAACCTAGCACCCGCACAACTTCTTCCACCAAATCCACCGGCCGCTGCACATCCGGCCGCCACCAGGGGACTGTCACGGTTAACTCATTCTTGGAGGAATGCACAAGCTCGAATTGCAACTGCTGAAGCGCCTTTGTAGCTTCATCCAACTCAATCTCAAAGCTCAGCATTTTGGAAAGTTGCACAAGGGGAAGTGTCAGACGGCGCTCCGGGCTTTTGGCCGGACCGGCCGCCACTGCCGCCAGCACCTCAGCGCCAGCCAGCTCGGCCAGCAGCGCCACGGCGCGCGCGAGACCCAGCTCTGGCAGCTCAACTGGCAAACCGCGCTCAAACCGCGCGCTCGCCTCGGTCCGCAGCCCCAAGCGCTGCGCCGTCTTACGCACCCGCACACCATCAAACACCGCGGCCTCAAGCCAAATCTCGGCCGTGCCAGCGCGCACCTCAGTCCGTTGGCCGCCCATCACGCCCGCCAAACCAACCACGCCGTCTTGGTCAGCCACCACCAGGTCATCGGGGGAGAGCACCCGCTCAACGCCATCCAAGGTGACTAAGCGCTCGTGCGCCTTGGCCACCCGCACCATCAGAGGCAAGTGCAACCTCGAGGCGTCATAGGCATGAAGCGGCTGGCCCACATCCAGCATGACAAAATTAGTGATATCTACCAGCAAACTAACCGGCCGCATACCGGCCGCCCGCAGCCGGGCCTGCAACCAATCAGGGGAGGGCACCGCGGCATTCTTGACCGCGAGCTTTACCAAACCAATCCGCTCAGCTTGCGGCTTGGCCACTAACACCTCGGTATCCCTCGTAAATTTCAAGTTTGACTCCGGTAGCGCATTGAGAGGGGAGCCGGTCATGCCAGCCACGTCCCGCGCCAGGCCCAGCACGCTCTGCACATCAAAGCGGTTAGCCGGCGTTTTAACGTCAACAATCGTGTCGGCCGGAAAGAGCCGCGCCACCGAAATACCCACCGGCGTATCTGTTGGCAGCTCCAATAAGCCACTGTGATCGTCGCTTAAGCCTAATTCGTGGGCGCTACACAGCATGCCTTCGCTCACCTCGCCGCGTAGCTTGACTTTGCCAATGGTCTCGCCACCCGGCAGGGTAGCGCCTATCTGGGCAAAGGGAACTTTGATACCCTCGCGCACGTTCGGCGCCCCGCACACCACCCGGTATTCCCCCTCACCCGTCTCCACGGTGGCCAATTTCAGCCGGTCGGCCCCTGGATGTTGAATAACTTTCTTAACCGAACATACCACCACCCTATCGTCGATTGGCTGAGAATAATTTACTTGTTCAATCTCCATGCCGGCCTGCGCCAACCCGTCCAATAGTTGGCTGTCCAACATTGTGCGACGTAGCCATTCTTGCATCCAAGCCGATGTTAATTTCATGCCAATCCTCTAAAACTGCTCTAAAAATTTAAAATTCGGACGCCAAAATTCGCGTACATCGCCCACTCCATACTTCAAGGTAGCGATGCGTTCAGGGCCAAAGCCAAAGGCAAAGCCGCTGTACTTCTCCGGATCAATGCCGACATTTTCTAACACTTTGGGGTGCACCATGCCGGCTCCGCCCAACTCGAGCCAGCCAGTGGCCGTGCACAGGCCACAGCCGCGACCATTCACCTTGCCGGTACCCTGGCATATAACGCATGTTGCATCCATTTCAACACTAGGCTCGGTATACGGGAAGTAGTTTGACCGCAACCGAATCTGGGTGGCATCGCCCAATACGCCCCGCATCATGGCTTCTAATGTGCCCTTGAGGTCGCCCAGGCCGATCCCCTCGTCAACTACTAAGCCTTCAATCTGGTAAAAGCTCCACGAGTGCCGGGCGTCCTCATCTTCATTGCGGTAGACCTTGCCCGGCGCGATGATTCGGATGGGTAGCTGGTCACGGTGCTCCATCATATAACGGATCTGCACTGCTGACGTGTGCGTTCGGGGTAAGTTCGCTTCCTCCAGATAGAACGTGTCTTGCATGTCCCGGGCCGGATGGTCTTTGCCCACCAGCAAGGCTTCAAAATTGTGCCATTCCGTCTCAACCTCCGGACCTTCAGCCACCTGGTAACCCATCTGCCAAAAAACATCCACCAGGTCATCTAACATACGGCTCACCGGATGCCGATGCCCAACCGGCACCGGCAAACCTGGCGCCGTTACGTCCAATGGCTTGGCAAAGGTTTCGCTAAAAGCCGACGCTGCCAGCTCATTGCCACGCTGCTCCAGCGCCGCGGCCACCGCTTGGCGCACCGCATTGGCCGCCTGGCCAGCCGCTGCCCTCTCGGCTGCCGGCAACGCTCCCACAGCCTTGAGCAGCTCAGTCACACTCCCCTTGCGTCCCAAGTACGCCACCCGCAACTGCTCCAGCGCAGCCACG
>DATDME010000091.1:0-13366 GCA_036518915.1 Candidatus Saccharimonadia bacterium
GCGATGAGGGCTTTCATGAGCTCGTCTAGGCTAGCAGGCTTGTTGGCTTCACCGGCTACTTTCGTTAATTTTGCTTTCGTCATATGTGCTCCTTGGCTTAATTTTAGCCGAAGGAGTTTACACAAAATATTTTATGGTCTCAGCGCTGTTGATTGGCGACGCCGTAATCATGCCGTCCATGGTGCGCCTGAAGCGTCCCACTCCAGAGCCGGCGTCGAGCGACATTGCATATCTTGAGATCTGGCGACGTAAGTGGCACGACGTGCCTTTCGGCGAGTTGGTAGACGACTGGGCTGGGTAGCCGCAACAGGGCGAACTAGAAGAGGGCCTCACCCACCAGACGCCGGCCGCATCTGCACTCCACGATTGCGTAGCGCCAGCCAGACCGTGCCGCCGTTGAACCCGAGCCGCTGACCGATGCGCTCGACCGAGAGACCGTTGCCATAGAGGGCTGCCGCCTGGTCCACCTCGGAGTCGGTCATGCTGTGGCCCCGCACCTTCACCCCCTTGCGAAGAAGGTGGCTAGACACCGTCGTCCGATGGACGCCGAAGCGTGCGCCAAGCTCGCGGACGGTCGCTCCGCCCCGGTAGGCGTTCACCAGCTCCGCAATCTCTTCATCGGACAGCTTTCGGATCGCGACGCGGTTGCGGATGGTGCCGGGCGGCCGCTGATCCGTAGCGCGCAGTAGTGACGAGACCCGTTTCGTCCAATATGCCCAGTTCGAGTAACATCCCAGGAGCTCCACCATAGAAAAAACCCGACCAGTTCGTCGGGTTTTTTCTATGGTGGAGTAAGGCCATATCAGGTATAGCCAAAGCCGTATTGGCAGCTATACCTCATACTTCATGAGCGTTGGCACAAGTGCCGCCACGAATGGCAGCATGCCCGCTGCGCCGCCAACCCTATCCTTCATGTGTACCGTGATTGCATCACTGGCTTCAAAGATTGTCTGAACTATGTCGAGCCGGGTGTCCAAGTCTATGCCGGCGCCCATGATGACATGGTTAATCTGAGTTTCGGCAAGGTACCGGCGCACTTCATCCAGCGTAGTGGCGCCGTAAAGCGTGGCGCCAGGTACCTGTACACGCTGCTGGATCTCTTCGATAACGTCCATTTTTCGGCCGACAATCAAGAATTGCTTGGTCATATGACTCTCCTCAAACTTAGTTACTTAGTGACGAATGCAGCTTTGTGGTCGGTAAACCATTGGCGCAAGCTCGTGATTTGCGGATATTCCGCCCGCACCTGCGACATATCTACCTCAGCATTGCCAGCCGCCAGCCATTCAAACATAGCAGCAAACATGGGGTTAAAGCCACGGACCTCGGCAATTGGCTGCTCCACAAACTGGGCAGGCACGCCAGTGATATCGGCGAACAGTGCCGCGATTTGCGGGCCAGTCAAGTCATCACCGGCCAATTCAACCGTCCGGCCAGCCGAGTGCTCCAGGTCCTCGAACAAGCGAGCAACGACAAGGCCGATATCATCCACTGCTACCATCGGGCGCTTGGCGCTGGCCGGTATCGCGACGCGGAAGACGGCCGTGCCATCATTTACTGCCGGGCGCTCAAACGTTAGGAAGTTTTCCATAAACGGTGCCGGACGAACGATGCTGTACGTCAAGCCGCTCCGGCGTAGGTATTCTTCGATCTGGAATTTAGTGTGGAAGTGAACGACCCCCTCACTCTTATCGGCGCCGGATACGGAACTGTAAATGAAATGCTTCACCCCGGCGGTCTTAGCGGCGTCTACGAGCATCCGACCCCGCTTAATTTCCACCTCGGGTCCAAGCTGGTCAAGTGGCAAGGCCACAAACACGCCGTATACGCCGCTCATGGCTGCTGCGATCGAGGTTGGGTCATCCAGGTCGCCTTCTTGCAGTTGTACGCCACGGCTAGCTAATGCCTGAGCCTTGGCCTCACTGGCGTTACGTACCAGCGCAATCACGTTCGTGAACCCGCTGCTAAGCAGGTGATTAATCACGGCGTTACCTTGCTGGCCAGTTGCGCCAGTCACGAGAATTAGTTGATCTTGTGGTTTCATATGTAAGTTCCTTTCAAAAGCTATTTACATTCATCATTATTAGGCACCTAACTAAAATTGTCAAGTATTTTACACAAAATGTCGACTAGCAGCCAAAGTATTGCCTAAAAGTGTTAAATATGCTACCATAATAAATATTAGGAAGCTAATATTATGTTAGAACATGCAAACAATGTCGCGCAAGTATGTTATTACTTGAAACAAATTAACCTGGCATACACCCGGTTGATGGACCAGAGGCTTGCCGATTTGGGCTTAACTCAGGCTCAGGGAGAAGTGCTATTTATGTTGTGGCAGAATCCAGATCTGTCACAGGGCCAGCTCCGCCAACAACTTGGCGTCACCGCACCCACCCTTAGTGGCCTGATTGATACCTTAGCATATAAAGGGCTCATAGAACGACAGGCAAACCCTGCCGATCCGCGCCGAAACAACCTGGTGTTAACCGATCGGGCACAGATGCTGCGTAACGGCTACATGGAAATAAAAGCGACCGTGACGAACGCGTTTGCGACTGGCCTGTCTGAGGCGGAGCTTCAGCTGCTCAGCCAATGGCTCAAGCAGCTGAATCACAACCTAGTAGACATAACCACCCAGAACTCCCGCTAAAAGTCATCGTAACGTCCCCTCGGCTCTACCGCTTGGGCGATTACTATACCAAGCCACAAATAGCTCTCGTCGTTTCCGAAGGTGGGCGGCTGCATCGGGTCACACTCATCTTGAATCCGGCCGTGAAGCCAAGGGGGTCATTCGCTTCCCTCATTTTACGGTTACCGGCCGTGCTCAGCCGCGACATCACCTTGTCGCGAATTTGCTCGGGGGTATAATCGCTCTTCACCAGGTAAGCGGCGGCTCCAAGATCAAGGGCCTGACGTACCATGTCTTCTTCGCCAAGGTTTGATAGGATAAATACCGGAATGTCGTGCGTGGTGGCATCCTGCTTAAGGCTTTCAAAGTATCAATGCCGTTCTCAGGGCTGATGCCGCTACCGGTATCAGCGACCGTAACTTTAATAAACTCGCCTTCAGGATTGGCATCAATGGTAATACCGCCTGGGGTGGTAAACTTAGTCGCATTACCAACCAAGTTATAAATGATCTGCTTGAGCCGGTTTTTATCAGCCCAAACTTTTGGTAAGACGCCGAGAGTTTTGCGGTTGGAAGTCTCCGCCCGGCCCCGCAAACCCAAGTACCGCTATCCCGGTAAAACTCATGAGCCATTCACGAATCTGGTTCGGGCCATGGATGTGTACGAAGCCGAGATTCACCCAGTTGGCCAAGCTGGTGCCCACCCAGCACTACGACGGCCAATTGGTGCGCGAAACGGCTGACACGCTCGACCGCTACCGAGACCTGTCTACCAGAGTCTTGCTCATGGGCGGCAACAAAAGCCCGCGCTTCCTCCAGCTGGCGCTTGACGGCCTGGAAGCGGTGCTGCCCCACTGTCAATGAGTTACGTTAGATGGGCTTAGCCACTCTGGGCCCGATAACTCTGGCCGGCCGGCATTTACGAGACTTTTTCCGAGCGCCAGAGTTATAGCCACCAAGTGGCAGTTGTCGGCATCGTCAATCGTGAGGAAGTTCATGGTCCTCTTTAATCTATTTTCTCCATCAGACGCTCACTTTAACTTTCGCTAATATTCAGCTTCCGGCTCAATCGCACCAGCGGCCGGGGTGCCCACCAGTTGAAATTGCCCAGCAGTCGCATGGCCGAAGGCACCAGCATCAAGCGGACAATGGTAGCGTCAATGGCCACGGCCGCCGCCAGGCCCACGCCCACCTGCTGGATAATACCAATTTTACCAGTCGCAAACAGCCCAATCACCACCACCAGCATGAGCGCCGCCGAGGTAATAATACTGGCTGTGCGCTGCACGCCCACCGCCACCGCGTTGGTGTTGTTGCCGGTACGGTCGTACTCTTCCTTGATGCGTGACAGCAGGAACAATTCGTAGTCCATGGCCAAACCAAAAGCAATCGCAAAGATAAGCACCGGCTGGGTGGTATCAATCGAGCCATTATGCACCAGGCCGAAATAGTTGGCCAAATTGCCATCCTGAAAAATCCACACCATCAGGCCAAACGCCGCCGACAGCGACAAAATGTTTAACACGACAGCCTTAATGGGGATCACCACGCTGCCAAGCATGATAAAGAACAGCAGGGATGTGGTCAGCAGAATGAGCAGCCCAGCCCAGGGCAACTTGGCCACCAGGCCGTCCTCCAGGTCTACCAGTTCGGCCGTATCGCCACCATAATGCGCGCTCCAATCGCCCGGCAGCGCCACGCCCCGCACATCACGGACTGCCCGCTGGGCGCTGCGCGATTGGGCCGCGTACGCCTCGGCCACCTGCACGTAGTAGTAGTCATCCTTGACGCCAGAAATTTGCGTGCCGCCCACGCCGTCCAGCTGGCGCACGTTACCCAGGTATCTATTGAGTTTCGCCAGGTTGGACGGCTGATTGGCCGGGCCGTCAGCTTTGATAATCACGTTGAGGTGGGTGGAGCCGGCACTGCCGAAATTCTGTTCCATCTGGTCATTCACGTACCGGCTGGAGTAGGCGGGTGGCACGGTCTTGGCGTCTGGCGTGGAGAACCGGGCCGCCATAAACGGCAGCGCCATAACCACCAGGACCTCCAGCGCCACGGCCAGCGTCAGCAACGGCCGGCGCATAATGTAGTGGCTGTAGCGATACCAAAAGCCGTGCTCGGCCGGCCGGGTTAAGCTGGCGCGCAGACCGGGCAGGGCCAGGGCGTTCACGTGCCGCCCCAGCAGCCGCAGCCCGGCCGGCAGTACCGTGAGCGCCAGCAGAGCAGTGGCCGCGACCGCCGCCGCCCCGCCTAGGCCCATACTGCGCAGAAAACCCTGCGGAAAGACCAACAGACCGAGCAGGCATAAAATAACTGTTAAAGCGCTAAAAAATACCGTGCGGCCGGCCGTTCGCAGCGAAGTGGTGAGCGCGGCCTGCACCGGCGCGCCTCCGGCCAGCTCTTCGCGGAAGCGGCTCACAATAAACAAGCTGTAGTCAATGGCTAGTCCGAGGCCCATCAAGGTAATGATGTTAATGGCGTACACCGAGACATCGGTAAAGTTCGTGAGCACGCGCACGAGCAAGAAGGCCACCAGGATACTCAGGCCGCCCAGGGCCAGCGGCACGAGCGCCGCCACCACGCTGCGGAACACCAGCAATAGCAGCACGGCCAAAATCGGGAACGACAGCTTTTCGGCGGTACCCAGGTCTTTGGCGATCTGGTCACTGATTTGGTCGTTGATTGGCACCATACCGCCGTAAGCCACGGCAATGCCGCGCTGCGATGTTACGGCGCCGGCAATGTCGTGGTAGGTCTTGGTCTGTTGGCTCTCATTGCCATCAAGCACCACCGTGGCAAAGGTTTGTTTGCCGTCCGTCGACACAAAGCTGGGCATCCCCGTGGAAAAGTAGCTCGTGACCTCATGGACCCCGGCTGTATCGCGGATGGTTTGCACAGCGGTCTTGACGCGCTCCAGGTGGTCGGCATCAGACACAATCCCGCCCTGATCAGCCGTAAACAGCACGAGCAAGTCGGCCCGCTGGTCGTGAAAAATGTTATTAAGCTGCTGGCGGGCTTGTTGTGATGAGGCTTTGGGGTCGCCATAGCCGCCGCTCGAGAGTCGGCCGAACACCGACAATCCCAAGTGAGCCGCCACAATGGTGAGTGCGATGCCAGCGGCCAGCACCAGCACCGGAAACCGGATAATAACTTTTGACCAATATTGCATGCTTCCTCCCGGCTTTCATTCCAGCCTTTCATTGGTACCACGTGTTGGGCTCGGGTACAATCTTTTCGCTTGGCTGCTGAACGGCGCGCTCATGCATTGACAAGAAAAGCATAAGTGTAATAATCAGATTATATTTAAGGGAAAATAAACATCTATGCAATCAACCTCTCTACGCAATGAGCGTGGTGTGGCAATGCTCCTGGAAGTCGTCCTGGTGGCGGCGGTTTTGGCGCTGGTTGGGCTGGCGGTCTACCAAGCCGCCCACCACAGCTCGCCCACGGCCTCGGTCACCAAAGTCGCCACGCCGGCTCCGGGTAGTGCGGCCGGCCTGGCGCAGGCTGCCACCACAATCACTGAGCAAGACTCCACCGCCGATGCCTCCACAAGCGCCGCGGCCGATAACATTGCGGCCGAAGTGGTCGCCGCGGACGCCGATGTCTCTAACCTCGGAGGTGCTTCAAATGCGGGCTCCTTCTAAAGTTTTGACGCTCGTGCTGGCGGCCGCCTTTGTGGTCACGCCCCAGCTGGTGCTAGCCTTCGACGGACCGGGCGGGTTTGGCGATAACATTTCCTTTGCCACGCCCACCATCCCACTGCCAACGAATGTAAGTTCCCTGACCGACGGCAGCGGCCGCCGCACCTTTGTTGCTAACACCGCCTCACCGTCTGGCTCGCCCCGGGTTAGGATTGAGGGCGCGATGTTTTGCAATCGCTTCACCGACGCCACCGGTGGGGTTTCATCTGACCTAGCCAATAGATTCAACCAGCTGCAAACCCAGTTCCAGCAGCGTGGTGACAAGATCAAAGGTGATTTCAAGACCGTCACCGACACTCAAACAAATAACCGTTCCAAGGCAGATGCCGGTCTAGCGGCCAAGTTCGCTGAGCTTGAAGTCAAGGCCACGACCGACGACCAAAAAGCGGCCGTCACCGAGTTTGAGGCCGCCATTAAGGCTGCCGTGGCGGCCCGCCGCGCCGCGGTAGACGCGGCCGACAACACCTTCAAACAAGGCTTGCTCGACGCCAACGCCACCCGCCAAGCCGCGCTCAAAGCCGCCGCCGCGGACTACAGGGCCGCAGTCCAGGCCGCCCTGGACGCGGCTAAAGCCAGCTGTGCCGCCGGCACCAGTCCGGCCACCGTCCGCGACACGCTCAAGAGTGCGCTCGACGCGGCCAGGGCTAAGCTTGAGGCCGCCCGCAAGGCCGCCGGCAAAGGTGACACCAACCTCGACGCTCTCAAGGCCGCCCGCAAGGCCGCCGTTGATAAGGCCAACGCCGACTTCCGCGCTGCTGTCAAGGCTGCCCTCACGAAACTGCGGGCCGCCCTGGGTACGGCTACCCCCAGCCCGGTCGACACAACCACGGCTACGCCCACTCCGTAATTAGCAACTGCTCCACCTCAGCGAACAGCTCCCAGCGCTTGCTGGGAGCTGTTGCATTAAGCAATCGGTAAGCATGCGCTCATACCAAACCCCAACGCTCAAATAGTAACCAAAGTTACTAAATCGCCCTCAAAATACTAAATTTAATTACTAATATAACCGGCCGTAACCGCCCGGGGTAGATACAACCGGGCAGAAATTATCCCAGGGTAAAATCAGCGCCCAGGGCCTTCAGCTTGCCCCACAGGTTTTCGTAGCCCCGCTCTAAGTGGTGCACGCCCGTCAGCTCGCTCTCGCCCTCAGCAACCAGCGCGGCAATCACCTGGGCCATGCCGGCGCGAATGTCGGGAATTTCTACCTTGGCCGCGTGCAGAGGCGTCGGGCCTTTAATCACGGCCGAGTGCCGCAGGCTGCGGTTACGGAAGCGGCACGGCAACTCGCCGAGGCACTTGGCAAACACGCCGATATCCGCGCCCATACGCACCAAATCGGCCGTATAGCCGAACCGGTCTTCCATGACCGTTTCATGCACGACCGAAATCCCCTTAGCCTGAGTGAGTGAGACGACGGTCGGCTGTTGCCAATCGGTCATAAACCCGGGGTAGGTGTCGGTTTCCAGCTCGATGCCCAAGAGGCCGTTGCGTCCGCGCCGGAAGGTAATACCGTCATCGTGGAATTCAAATTCCGCCCCCATTCGGCGCATGGCGTTTAAGAAGGTCATCAAATCATCTTGGTGGGCTTGCTGGACGTGAATCTCGCCGCCGGTGGCCAGCGCCACATTAGCCCAAGACGCCGCTTCCATCCGGTCAGGAATAATGCGGTACTGCGCGCCGCGCAGCCTGTCCACGCCATCAATGGTGATGGTGCGGTTCACGCCAAATTCAATCAATGCGCCCATTTGTTGCAGCAACCGGGCGATATCCGTGATCTCAGGCTCGGTGGCAGCATTTTCGATACGCGTCCGGCCCTTCGCCAACACCGCGGCAAACATCACGCTCTCCGTTGCGCCCACCGACGGGTAGGGGAGCGTGATAAGGGCACCGTGGAGGCCGTCCTTGGGCGCCGTTGCGACGTAACCGTGATCGGTTAACTCAATGGTCGCACCCATTTGCTCAAGGGCCTGAATATGAAAATCGACCGGCCGCGGGCCAATCGCGTCGCCGCCCACCCTGGGCACCTCGGCCCGGCCATGCCGGTGCAGCAGCGGCGCGATCGCCAAAATCGAAATGCGGTTGGTGCGGCTGAGCTTGGTGACCTTCGACGATTCTATCCGCGGCGTCGCCAGCCGCACCGTACCACCGTCACGCATAACATGGGCGCCCACCGCCGCGCAGATTTCCGTGGTAATGGTAATTTCTTCGATATCCGGACAATTTTCGAGGATGACTTCTTCGGCCGTCAGCAAGCTGGCGATCATCATTTTGTTGGCCGCGTTTTTGGCTCCGGCCACCCGGACAACTCCCGAGAGCGGCCGGCCCCCTCGGATTCGCACTATGTTCGACACGTTAGGTAATTCCTCTTTCGCCCTACATCATACTACAATGCAAGCATGAAGACTTACTTCCGCCACCTCATCGCCGGATTATTTGAGCGCCAGGTGCGGCGCGTTATCCGCCGGCACCGCCTCAAAGTTGTGGCCGTGGCCGGCAGTGTCGGCAAAACCAGCACCAAAATGGCCATCGCGACCGTGCTGGGCGAAAAATACCAGGTGCTCGTCCACCAGGGCAATTACAACTCAGAGGTCGGCCTGCCGCTCTCGGTATTTGAGCTCGACGTGCCCGGCTCGTTGCTCAACCCGCTGGCCTGGGCCTGGCGCCTAATGCAAAGCGAATGGCGCCTGCGCCGCTATCACTACCAGGTGCTCGTGCTCGAATTGGGTACCGACCAGCCCGGCGATATGGCCCGGTTTTACCGGTATTTGCATCCCGATGTCGGCGTCATGACGGCCGTCGCCCCCGAGCACATGGCCAACTTTCCCGGCGAGCTCGACCAGGTGGCTGCCGAGGAGCTCAGCCTGGCCGCCGCCTCCAAGATTTTCATCGCCAACCACGACGAAATTGCCGATGCCTACCGCCGTCGGTACATCAATGCCCATCCGCGCCACGAATATTACGGCGCCGATATCGACCACGGCTACAGCTTCAAGCTCGAATCGGCCGAACCGCTCAACGGCTCTGTTATTACGGTTAAGCATAACGGCAAAGCTGCCGCCAAAAACCTGCCGCTGGGCATGCTCGGCCCGACGGCCTGCAAAGCTGCCCTGGCCGCCTATGTGGTGGGCAGCGAGCTGAAACTTTCCGGCGAACAACTGGCCGCGGGCGTACGCAAAATCCGGCCGGTGGCTGGCCGGCTCAACCCGCTGCCCGGCGTTAACGGCGCCCTCCTCATTGATGACACCTACAACTCGAGCCCCGACGCCGCCCTGGCCGCGCTCCACCTGCTGGCTGACCTGCCAGCCACCGGCCGCCGCATTGCCGTGCTGGGCTCCATGAACGAGCTCGGCCGCGATTCGCGTCAGTACCACGAAACCGTCGGCGCGGCCGCCGCCGGCCTCGACCTGCTGGTGACCATTGGCGACCAGGCCTCACGCTGGCTCGGGCCGGCCGCGGTGGCCGCCGGCCTTGATCCCACCAAGTTCAAGCCGGCCGACTCACCCTACGCCGCGGGCCGGTTCTTGCAGTCCATGCTCGGTGAGGGCGACATCGTGCTGCTCAAGGGCTCGCAAAACGGCGTCTTTGCCGAGGAAGCCACCAAGCTCCTGCTCCGGGACCCGGCCGACGCCGCCAAGCTGGTGCGCCAATCCGCCGCCTGGCAGCGCACGAAGCGGCGGCAGTTCCAAGACGCCGAATGAATCTGGTACACTAGAGTCCAAACAGGGAGATTTTCAGATGGACGACGAACCAGCCGCCCGCAATCGAGACGTCGAACTTATTTATGAAATGGGCACCGCTCGCTACATTCAGCGCACCTGGCGCCAATTTTTAAATCCTGATTTTGCTAACCTGGCCGAACACCACTTCCGGGTGGCCTGGATCGCCATGGTAATCGCCCGGCATGAAGGTGGCGTCGATCTGGAAAAACTCCTCAAACTGGCTCTGGTGCACGATATTTATGAAACCCGCACCGGCGACGTTCACTACCTCTCCCGGGTGTATTCGACGCGCGATAAGTTGGGCGCCTTTACCGACATTTTTACCGGCACAATTTTAGAGGACGACTTTCTGGCTCTGCGTGACGACTATGACGAGCGCCGCAGCCTGGAAGCCAAAATCGTCAAAGACGCCGACAATCTCGATGTCGACGTCGAGCTCAACGAGCAGTCGGCCCGCGGCCATCACGGCATCCGCTCGTCCAAGGAAGAAATGCGCCAGCACGTCGGCGCCACCCAGCTCTACACCGAAACGGCTCGGCGCCTCTTCCACGAGCTGCGCGCCGCCGATCCGCATGCCTGGCACCGCAACGCCAACAACCGCTTTACGGTAGGGGAATGGAAGATCGAGCCGCCGCCCACGGACTCTGCGTCAAATACCAAACCCGCGGATGGCTACCAGCTGTCCTACAAAGTAGAGTAAGTTATAGAGTATGCCCACATCCGCCAATACCATCGAATTATTGCTTGAGCAACTCTCCACCCTCAGTGCCCGCCTCGGCACCCGCAAAATGTTTGGCGAGTATTGCTTGTATGTGGACGGCAAGCCCACCGCCTTCATCTGTGATGACAAAATGTTCCTCAAAATCACCCCCGTCAGCCGCGGCTATCTGGATGAATCCCACGACGGCCCGGCCTATCCCGGCTCTAAGCCGTACATTTGCATCCCGCCGGATATGTGGGAGGCCCGCGATTGGCTGGCCGAAGTGGTGGGCGCCACGGCCGATAGCCTGCCAGCGCCCAAGCCTAAGCGTAGGAAATAAGTTCGCATATAAATTTGAAATAAGTGCGGGGCTCACGCCCGCTCCACCGAACGAACCGGTAGAGCGGGCGGTTAATGTCGCTCTCGTGGCACCGAGAGCATCAGGCAGAGGTTGGCTCCCCCAATCGCGAACGTGACCCAGAAGATCCACGGCCGCCAGGGGATGAGCAGCAACAGGGCCGGCCAGCCCAACATCGCCGCGTAAATGGCTGCTAGCATCAGCCAGTACCTAACCTCACCGGCGACGGTTTGCCAGAGTTCACGGAGCAGCTGCAGGTTCATGAACGCAGTCGCCATGCCTTGGTCACCTGGCTGTCCGGCAACTCGTTGCCATACACAATCCACGGCGCCATCACGTGCGAGCACATGCCCGTCAGATCAGAATACGGCGACATGCCGCTGAACAGCTCGCAGGTGTAGGTGACGCGGTTGTCGGGCGGCCAGAAGCAGATTGTCCGTATATGATTGCTGTGGCACACGTACTCGCCATCGCTGACCCGTCGGATGGTGTCCTCGCCGGAGGCGTAGGCGAGCGCATTGTGGACGAGTTTATGCGCCATCAACCAATTGTCGAGGGCGATGAAGTGCCGCAGAATCGTCGCGGTTCGCCGGCGTTGTGCCGGGTCCAATCTGTAGAAGGCCCACCGGGCCCCGGTGGTCGGCGCCAACTTGTGGTGCACGTTGAGGCCGGCGGGAAACTCGGCCAGCAGTTGAAACATCATAAGATACTGCTTATGAATGTCAATGTGTATTAACGCAAATATCGGGCCCGGCACTGGCCATTCCGCCACCGATTGAGAACATTACGCGAATCTTGAGGAAACCGCGTAAGCTTGCTTCAGTCGAAGTATGCGGGTAATCTTGAGCAAACTGGAATATCTTGCCATGGAAAGCCGCAAAGCCGCCATGTTGGCGACCGCAACAAAATTAGCTGAATACCGCAATCGCCCATTACTCGTGCTGCAGCTTGAGGAAGTGCGGAAGATTCATGCCCTAGAAGTTCACAAGCTCCTCTTCGACAAGCAGTTTGAAGCTCTAGATGTCATCCTCCAGACTCCCGGCGGAGATATTAATGCGGCGTATCTAATCGCCAAGATGTTACGTAGCCATGCCAAGCAAATATCGGTGCTCGTGCCGCTATTTGCCAAGAGTGCCGGCACGCTCATTTGTATGGGCTGCGACTGCATTATGTTAACCGATCTATCTGAGCTAGGTCCGCTTGATACTCAAATCCCCGAGCGTAAAGACGGCGGAGACCCGGAGTACGTATCAGCCCTAAACGGATCAAAAGCGCTTGAACAAGTCAGGTTGCACGCTGCCGAAACCCTCGATATCGTCACGCAATTAATCATGAGCCGGTCGCAAATGAACACGGCTGAAGCCGTCAAACTTGCCAATGAATTTGTTGGCCAGACGGCGGCAAAATTATATGACAACTTGGAGCCCGACAAAATCGGTGAGTATGCCAGGTCGCTGGAAATTGGCGAACGTTACGGTGTGGCACTTTTAACCCAGCATCTAGGATGGCCGGAGGAAAAAGCTGACCGGACAGTTAAAAAGCTCGTATACGACTATCCTTCCCATGGGTTTGCTATCGACCAGCAAGAATTAGAATCGCTTGGTTTTAATAGCGTGCTTGTAAAATCCGAATTGTTGGATCTCACGATGCAATTGCGAGAAGAGGTATTAAAACTATATCAATATGATGAGTCATTGGTGGAACTCGTAAATTCCGATAATATAAAGTCAGGAGGGGATGCGTAATGGCATTAAGTGTAGCTTGGACTAGTTCCCAAGAAACAAGTCAGACCATATCAGGGCCAAATATTAAGGATCTATACCGTAGAGAGGTATTGAATGCCCGGACAAAAGTCCGCAAAATCATATCTGACTCAAGGCTGTCAAATACCGAAGAACTAATATTGAGACGTAACACTACCCTACATAAACACTCGTAAAACTCGAATGAAAAAATACGACCCCTCTAACATCGAGCCCAAGTGGCAGCAGGTTTGGGCGGATACCAAGGTGTACGCCGCCAAAGATAATGACGCCTCCCGTGAGAAGTATTACTACCTCGTTGAGTTCCCGTATCCCTCAGGCGACGGTCTGCACGTCGGCCACGTCCTCAGCTACACTGCGCTCGATATTATGTCCCGCCACAAGCGCATGCAGGGTTATAACGTGCTCTACCCGATTGGCTTCGATGAGTTTGGCTTGCCCACCGAGAACTACGCCATCAAGCATAAGATTGCTCCACAGGTGGCCAC
>DATDME010000092.1:0-16175 GCA_036518915.1 Candidatus Saccharimonadia bacterium
CTACCGTGGGCCGGCACCCAGGCCACGCTCAGCCTGCCGGCCATGCTGGCGGCCTATGCCGTCATCATCGCGCTCAACATCGCATTTATCATCAGCAATCATCGTTTGAATACATCCAACCAGCCCGGGCCTCGACTAACCGAGATCATGGCATGACAAGTAGTTAGCTCTTATCGGAAGTCGATGAATTCTTGGCATGGTTGCGGACATGCCATAGGAACTCTTTGTAGTTCCAGACCTGCTTAGTTACGACCAGCAAAAGCCCGACGAACTGTCCAAACATTCCGGTCACCAGCAAGCCAAGTGCCCATTCTTGAATAATCTCGAATTTCCCGTGTGACAGAATTCGGATCTCGGCCTGGATATATAGTAGGCCAAGCACGGCGATTGTAACCAAAAAAGTATACCAAAGATAGAAACTTACAAGCCGCTCGCGGTGCAGCCGCGCTTGCTGGTAAATTTTTGTGACCTCTTCTTCAACGCTGGGATCTGGCTTAGAAACACCCGGAGCTTGTACTCGGGTTTTGAGAAGGGCCTGGTATAGCTGATCAGGCTGTGGAGGGGTTACCACTGGGGTGTAGCCAGTCCTTCCTCACCCTCACTGCCGATACGGAAACACCAAATCGTTTCGCCAAATCATATTCGTTCAGGTATGGCTCCAGACCTGTAAACTTTTCCTTTGGCATAAGTAATGACGCGGCAAAATACTGAGCTTCAGCCTCTTTCTGCATCTCGGCGCTGCCGTCGAATTTCATTTGGTCAACATAATAATTTTGTGGACCAGCATGGTTAAGCACGTAATGACCAAACTCATGCGCCAGAGCATAAGTTTTAGCTTCGGCTGATAGATGCTTTTGGATAACGATCATGGGCTCAGAAAATTCTTCGCTTTGCTGGAAAATCATACCTCGAATCGTCGAGTCGTCCTGAAAGTCATCTTCATGGAGGCGAACGCCAGGAATAGCCGCCTGCACAATGTCAGACAAAGAGTTCTCAGGGTAACTCTTACCAATAGCCAAAAGCAGGCGATCAAGCTCTTGATCGATTTCTTTTTGGCGGGTATTTGAAACTCGGTTCTTCATGATTTTAGTATAGGCATTCAACAACGAGACTGCCATTGGACAGCATCACGACGGAGACAACCTTACGAGAGCCAAGAGTATGTGAGATGATCCCACATGTCAACTGGCAGCCACCTTTTCTTAGCCGCACCCTTTTGCTATAATATTGTCAACATTACAGGTTTAAGACGCGAGATACACATATGTCCGGACATTCCAAATGGGCTTCCATCAAGCACCAAAAAGCCGCCAAAGACGCCCGCCGCGGTGCCTCTTTTACGAAGTTTGCTAACCTCATTTCGGTGGCGGCGCGCGGCGGCGCCGATCCTGACACCAACTTCAAGCTCCGCCTGGCCGTCGATTCAGCCAAAAAGGCCGGCGTACCCAACAACAACATTGACCGGGCCATCCGCCGCGGCTCGGGCCAAGACGATGCCGGCACCTTCGAGGAAATCACCTACGAAGGTTATGGCCCGAACGGCGTGGCCGTCATGGTAGAAACCGCCACCGATAATCGCAACCGCACCGGCCCCGAAGTCCGCAGTGCTTTTTCCAAGCACGGCGGCAGCCTGGGCACCACCGGCTCGGTGGCCTTCCAGTTCACCCAGCGCGGCGTGATCGTCATCAACGCCAAAGATCTTGAGGCTGCTACCATGGACGCCATCGAGGCCGGCGCCGAGGACGTGGAAGAGGGTGAGGGCCAGCTTATTGTTTACACCAAACCCACCGACCTCGATGTCGTCCGCAAAGGTCTCACCGCCGCCGGTTACACGGTTGAAAAAGCGGAACTATCATTTGAGCCCAACACCACCATCGAAATCACGGATGAGGCTGTGGCCGGCAAACTCATGCGCCTCATGGACGCCCTCGACGAACTCGATGACGTCACCGCCACCTACGCCAACTTCGATATCGCTCCCGAACTTATGGAAAGGCTGGGCTAGCGGTTATCCTGCGGCCCAATAAACTCATCGGACAAGTCCTCGCTGAGGGCTTGTTTGGTTTTGCTGGCTGCCTTCGATAGTTTCTCGTAGAACGCCTGGCCAGCGTAGGGCATGCCCAGCGGCGACGATTTGAGCGACAGGGCCGGGGTGGGCGCGTGCCGGGCCACCACCCGCTCGTATGTGTCAAGGTAGTGCCGCGTCATCACCTGGTAGGAAAAACGCTCTTCCACTGACCGGCGGCAGGCCGCCGGGTCGATTTCATCCACCCGGGCGGCATAGCGGGCAAATTCCTCGGGCGTGTTGGCCAAGAAGCCATTGACACCATGCTCAATAATTTCGGGCATGGAGCCGCGGCGCATCGCCACCACCGGCGTGCCCACCACGAGCGCGTCCAGCACTGCCACACCAAACGGTTCGTCCCATTGGACGGGCATGAGGAAGGCTTTAGCACGGCCAATCAACTCGTCTTTGGCCTGGCCGCCCACCGGCCCCAGGTAGTCAATGGCGCCGGCAGTCCACTGCGGCGCCACGTAATCGCGGAAGTAGGCAAAGTCGGCCTTTTTGGCAAACCGGCTGGCGGCGGCGCCAAGCTCGGCTTTAATCTGGGCCACGTCGCACATGCCCGCCACCACGCCGCCCAGCTTGAGGCTGGAGCCAAGCCGCGCCGCCACATCCGCCGCCACATGGATGCCCTTGTCGGCCGCGATTCGGCCAACATTCACAAAATAACCGTCCTTTTGGGTGTATACCCGGTGCGACGCCACATCAATGCCATGATGGATGGCTGCCACAATGCGTTTGCGCAGCGGCATCGGCGCCAGGTTGGCCTGCGAGCGGGAGATTGCGTTGAAGTATAATTTTTTGCTCTTAGCCAGGGCCGTGAACATGGGGTCGGTGTCGTTCCAGCCCTGCGCCAGGCGCTCCGGCGAGCTGAACGCGCCGTGCAAGGTGTGCAAAACTGGCGGCAGGTCATCACGGCCGGCAAACACCGCCGGCCCAAACAGGGTATTGTGATCGTGAATAAGATCAAACTTACCCCGGCGCTGAATCCGCTCCAGGCACTCTAACAAATGCGCCAGCGGAATACTGGCGGCGTCAAACATTGGGTCATTCAAATGTTCGTACTGTTCCGTTTGGTAGGTCCAATGGTAGCGCTGGGCCGGTGTGCGGCTGCCTTCCACCCCAAAGAACTCCACATGCACACCGGTCTCGTCCAGGCCGCGGCACAAGTTATCGATCACTGATTCCGTCCCGCCATAGCCCTGGGCCGGGACGGTTAACCAGGCAGGCGCCACCATGGCAATATGCAATCGTTTCACGATGTCTCCTCCTCTTGCATTCGTGCATGACAACTTTTAGCACAGACGATCAAGCCAAATCGTTAGCAATATTCCCAAACGCTATCTTGTGACGGAAGAGACTTCCCCGTACCATTATCCCAAGACCGGCCTAATCAAGGAGCCAAGTTATGCGAATTCACGACCAGATATGGCTTGAAGGAGCATTTTATGTTGATTTTGACATGAATGACGAATTGCGCATCGTTGGACCGGGCAACCATTTGGTTTATGGCAGCACTGGGTTAACGGCTGCCGGCTTGCACGTCTTGGACGTGGCGCCGGACGTGGCGCCGGACGGGGCAGAGATCGCCCTCAAACTCCGCCTTGATGTGCCCGACAACTTTCTGCCCGATCCCACCATGGGCCACATCCGCCGTATCCGGCTGTACACCCAAATCTTTGGGCAAGTCGAACCGACGTACGCCAGCCTGGCCCAAAACCATCCGGGCGAGCTGGCACCCAACGAGGTTACCACCGAAGTGCCGGACGGCCGGGGACCCGTAGTAACGTATTTGCGCCGATACGGCGAGCACTACTACGGCACCCGGTGGTACTGGCCGGCTGGCGTCCAGCTCGCCCGCGACAACGCCCGCCGCGGCTTCACGGTGAGCGGCGCCCGCGGGCCGGTTGAGCTGCGCCTCGTCACCACCACCGATGTCCATCCGCCGCAGTTTATCGGCCGGCTGTGGCATAATCCCGCTGCCATTGACCGCGCCACCGAGCCGCTGCTGCGGCGTGCCACCGCCGAAATTGAACACCTGGTGACTAACTACAAAACCAGCGGGTTTGATTACGGCACCGTCTTCCCGCGCGACTGGATTGAAACCGCCGACTTACTCGCGCCGCAGCTCTCCCCGGCGGCCCTGCGCTTCATGTACACAGAGTCGCTGCGTCACGTTTCCGACGACGGCGCCGGCTGGCACGAAGACATCATCGGCGAGTACCGCTACGAGCGCGAACAAGAGGTAGCCGGCCTGCGCAGCAACTTGGGCGACCTGGTCGGCCAGGGCAGCGCCCACCGCGAGCAATTTGATAGCGTGCTCCGCCAGCTCGATGAACTGTTTGTGACCCGCCAAATGATCGACATCGAGCCGCATTACGTACTGGGCCTGCGCTTGGTTGAGCCCACCGATTTCAGCAACGACGCCCTGGTGCACCTGCGCCAGGTGGGCCGCTACCTGGTCAACATGGCGGACTCGCACCGCCTCATCACCTTCAAGCAGCTGGCTGCGCCCTTCCGCCGCCAGCGCGGCGATGAATATTACGACGCCGGCAACTGGCGCGACAGCACGCTGGCCTTCCAAAAAATTGATTCCGTTATCGCGCCCTTTGACGTCAATGTTGTGCTCTATCCGCAGGCCCTGCGCGTTTTGCGCCGGCACTACAAGCTGCTCGGCCTCAAGCCCGACCAGCTCGACCATCTTATCACCAAGTGGGATGGTGTCCGCGAGCACTTCCGCTTCACCAACGCCGATGGCTTGCCTGCCTATGCCCTGGCGCTATATGGCGTCCGTGACAACGTTACCGGCTTGCACTTTAAGCGGCTCAAGGTCAACCATCTCGACGAAGCCTTCGACCTGTTTTACGGCGAACCCTCCCAAGCGGACGTGGTCAGCTTTGCTCACCGGTTGCTTTCGCCAGATTATTTCCGTACCAATTCCGGCCCTACCCTCGTTGGCCACCATGACGGCTACGACCACTCCCAGTACCACGGCGATGTGATTTGGGCCAAGCAGGCCGCCTTTGCCGCCGAGGGCCTGGCCCGCCAAATTGCCCGGGGCCAGGCGGCCGGCTGGACCGCTGACACCCTTGAGCTCCTGGCCTCCGCCCGCCACGACGTCGCCGACACCTCGTGGCGCGCCTTCCGTGTCATGCACGCCATCCCCGAACTCCATTATGACGACGATGGCCGCGCCCGCCTCTACATCGACCAGCCCGCGCCCGAGGGCCAAATGAACACCGTGCAGCTCTGGAGCGCGGCCGGCGCCTGGCGGCTGTGGGAAGCCACCAACGGCCACAAGGTTGACAAACGAGGCTGACCCTCCGCCCCGCCTGGGCCGGCGTTCGGCACACAGAAGGCTTAATGGAGTTAGGCAAGGGCACTGTCTATCCGGCCTTGCGCAAACTTGAGCGCTACCAGCTAATCCACTGCCGGGAGGAGCTCCGCGGGCCCTCGGCTCACCCCACCCGGGTCTTTGAAATCGCGCCGGCTGGCTGGGTGGTGCTAGCGGCCGAAACCTCCAAGTGGCGGCCTGGTCTGATACGATAGCTATGTTATGAAAATCATGGGTGTCGACCCCGGCACTGCCACCACCGGTTTCGGCGTGATCGAAGTTGAGCGGGGGAAGCTAACCTTCCTTGACGCGGGCGTCATTTCCACCCCGCCCGACCAACTCATGCCGGAGCGGCTGCTGACCTTGCACGCCGAGCTCGCACAACTCTTGGCGGAGTATCGGCCCGAGGCGGCCGCGGTGGAACAGCTATTTTTTGCCACCAATGTGACTACAGCCATCAGCGTGGGCCAGGCCCGCGGGGTCATCCTCATGACCCTGGCCGAGGCCGGCCTCGTCGCCGCCGAGTACACGCCGATGCAGGTTAAGCAGGCCGTATCAGGTTACGGTGGGGCCCGCAAGCCGCAGATTCAGGAAATGGTCAAGACCCTGCTCAAGTTACCGGCCATTCCCAAGCCCGACGATGCCGCCGACGCCCTGGCGATCGCCATCACCCATGCTCATACAGCTTGGCATAGTACTCAGCCAGCATCCGCTCAGCGGTAAATTGCTCCAGGACCAGCCTGATGTTGGCGCGCATCTTGACCACCCACGCGGTGGGCAGACCATTGGCGCGGTCATAAAACAAGTGGGCGACATCTTGCCCGAGCAGGTTGTACAAATCATGCGCCACCGCCTCGCCGCCTTCATCCGGCAGCCGCCAGCCGATGCTCGCCAAGTCTATCTCGTCGATCCAACCATCTGAGGTGGATAGCTGCAGTGCGCCGTTCAGGCTGGCTTTCATGCCAGACGTCCCGCAGGCTTCGTAGCCGCGGATCGGCGTGTTCAGCCACAAGTCGGCGCCGCGCACCAGAAATTTAGCGGTAATCGGATTGTAATGCGGCAAGTAAGCGAAGCGCGGCGCCAGGTCCGGCCGACGCGAGGCCTCAATCACCCGAGTCATCAGCGCAATGGCCCCGGCGTCGGCCGGATTCGCTTGGCCCGCCACCACGAGCTGGATTGGCCGCTCGGCATTATTCAGCAGCCGGCCCAGCCGCTCGGGGTCGGTTACGAGCAGTTCGGGCCGCTTATACGCCGCCATCCGCCGCGACCACACCACCGTTAAGGTCTCAGGGTCTAGCTGCTTGCCGGTTTGCTCGCGCACATGCTCGAGCAACTGGTGGCGATTCTCGCAATGCGCGGCCCACAACTTGGCGTCGTCGTAGCTGAGGGGATTTTGGTCCCAAGCTGCCGTCGTCCAGCGCCAGCGAAAAATGCCGTTGGTAATGGGCACCAGCCGGCTGTCCGGATGCTCCCGCCGCTCCATCTCCACGTGCAGCTTGGATACGCCACTCTGCCGCTCGCACAACTGCATCAGGAGTTTTGTGTCGGAGTAGTCGCCGCGCTCCCGGCCGGCCAGTGGCATCAGGTCATCGAGCTGGGCGCCGGCCGCGGCCAGCGTCGGCGCCAAGAGCTGCCCCACCGTCGTCCAATCCAAAAACAGGCCGGCGCCCGAAAGCAGGGTATGCTTGGTGGCCACCAACCGGCCCCGCACCGCCGCCACGGCCTCGTCAAAACTGGCTTGCTGATGGGTGGCGCGCTGGTGCAACACCACCGCCAGCCCGGCGAGCGCCGCATGGCCCTCATTCAGGTGGTAAACGTCCGGCTCGCCACCCAGCGCGCGCAGCATCGCCACCCCGCCAAAGCCCAGGCAAATTTCCTGCGCGAAAGCCAGGTCCGGCGCGCTGGCGTACAGGTGGTCCGAAATTTGCTGGTCTTCGGGCGTGTTATCGGGCAGCCGGGCATCTAAGAGCAGCAATCGCGTCTGGTCCCAGCGTTTCAGCCAAGCCTGCAGTTTCACCTCCCGGCCGGCCACATCGAGCGAAATTACCATGCGCTGGCCGTCGGGCCCGGTGGCTAGCTCAAAGCCGTTCGCGCTCAGCCGCTCCACCATCGGCCGCTGGTCTGGGTCATCGCCGGTAAACGCTTCGTGGTACACCAACCCCACCGCCCAAAACTCGCGGTTGCCGGCCGCGGCCTGCATCACAATATCGGCCGCCAAAATACCCAGCCCGCCGGCGTAAATCGGCAGGTCGTCCGCGATGGCGTACTCGGCCGAGAAATAGGCCACCACTGGGCGCTTGGGGGAAGAGGCTGAGGCTTGCATTCTTAACCAAACATTAGCAGAATCGGGCCCGGCTGAGTACCGCCAAGTACGCATAAGGCGCGTCAGGAAAGTGTCATTTTGGTTTGCGTTTGCGATATGCTAGTGCCAGATATGAATCACACGCCCCTCCTCACATCCGCCGAACCACTGGCGGCCCATCTGCTGGTTTTACAGCAACAAGGCCGCCTGCCCGGCGACCTGCAGCTCGTGGGTTTATTGGGCACGGGTCATAACGCCAGCGTTTTCGCAGCCGTGATGAACGACACGCATCACATCATCAAAGTGTATGCATCGGCGGCCCAGATGCGCAAGGAGCTGTATCATTTGAAACGGGTCAGCCCGGGCCGTTCCCGGCTCATTGTCATCGACGAGCCCGCCACTGAATTTGACTTCGTGTTTTTCATTCTGGAACAACCGCCCGGGCGGCAGCTCTTGTCTGGCGGCCTGACGCCCGGCCGCTCCGCTGCCCTGGCCAGCCAACTCGCTGGGCTCTACCAGCACTGCTATGCCCAATCCGTCTCGGTGCGCCGGCTCGGGCGGGAACTACGGTACGCCCGCCGTGGCCTCACCGCCCTCGCCCAGCTTCAGCTCGAACCCGCACCATACCAGCAGCTCCTCCAGCGGCTTGAGGTTCAGCTCAGCCAACAGTCCGAGCAACTGGCTGTGCCCCAGTCGCTCATTCACGGCGACCTGTGGTGGCCCAACCTGATTGCCGCGGATCCCGGCGCCTACATCATTGACTGGGACCGGGTGCGCCGCGCCGACCCGGCCGAGGACCTGGCCAAACTGCGGCTGGGCTTTTGGTTTCCCAAAAACGCTTTTCCCAGCCGGAATTTCTTTTGGACCGCTCCGACGCACGGCGCCCGGGTCGCCCAGTTGATGCAGGCCATTGCCGATGCCTATCAGTCCAGTCTTGGCGACAGCCTGCTGCCGCGCCTCCGCTTCTATGCGCCGCTCATGGGGCTGCACCTCCTGGCTCAGCTGGCAAACGGCCGCAGTATCGTTGAGCCCAGCTTACGCCCGTCACTCTACCAACTTTTGGCTGCCGATAGCCTGCGCCTCGCCGAAGACCCGCTGGCGCCCATTCCGGATCTTACCGGCACCGAGTACTATGCCCTTATCGAGCGCAGCCGCCGCGAGCGCCTGGACGGCCATCCGGGCCCGCCCGGTTAAGCTATAGCCCCCCCCGCAAAACAAAACGTGAGTTTTCGCACCGATGATTCGAGCACGGTGAGGGCACACGTTTTGTTTTGCGGGGGCTATAGGTGCTACCATACAAGAATGATCAAGGCCATTATCTTCGACTACTATGGCGTGCTCACGACGGACCGCTACTTTACTTGGCTGCGCCGCAACCCAGAGGTGGCCCGCCGGCACACCGCGGCCATTGAAGCCCTCAGCCGCGAGCAAGACGCCGGCCTCGATGCCGACACCTTTTTCAGCCGGCTGGCCGACATTGCCCACGAGTCTGCCGCCTCCGTGCGCGACGAGTTCAACATCCATGGTGTTGAGCACGAGGCGCTCCTTGAATACATCGCGAGCCTGCGCCAGCTCGGCCTCAAAACGGCGATTCTGTCCAACTCCACCGCCGCCGGCCTCCAAGCCGAGGTTGAGCGCCACCACCTCGCCGGCGTCTTTGACGTTATTTTGAGCTCCGGTGAGGCCGGCGTCATCAAGCCCGACCCCGCCATTTTCAAGCTGGTGCTCAACCGCCTGGCGGCGGAAGCCCACGAGGCTGTCTTCGTGGATGACCGCGATTACAATGTGCGCGGCGCCGCGGCCGCCGGCCTCACCGCTCTTGAGTACGACGGCCTGGCCGGCCTACGCCGCGAGCTTGAGCGCCTTGGCATCAAGGCCGGCTAATCAGTTTGACCGCTGCTCCACCTGGCCGCCGCGTATCCGGTCAAACTCGGCCCGGTACCGCTTAATCGTCTCTTCCACTTTGCCCTTGGGCAAGCGATGTCTCAGGATATCAAGCACGTACCAGGCGTCATAAATATCCAGCTTATGCTCCAATTTATACACCGCGTCCCGCCACAAAATGGCCTCTTCGTAGTCGGCGCGTTCCCGGGCCGCCAGTTCGCGCTCATGCATTAAATCAATTATGGCCCGCCAGGTGGCCTCGCCCTCAGCGCCGGCCGTCTTTTCCTTGAAGGGGATGCGCACCCGCTCGGCCCGGTCGGCAAACATCGCGTCAATCTTGCCCGACCGCTGCCAATCATAGGCCATGGCCATAATTTCGTGGTATAAATTCAAACCCTGCGCCGCCACCTCTGGCCCGGCCTCCGGAATATGTTGCAAGACGTCCAGCAGTTCATAGGCTCCGCGCTCAATGTGCTCAATCATCCACCATGGCCTAGCCGCCGCCCAAAAAAACTGGTCGCTCGACACGGCATTGTCTAATTTGGCGCGCAACCGCTCGTACCCGTGCTCGCCCGGCTTCATGCGCGCCATCTCGCGCACCGCCAACCGCAGCAGCCGCCACTGCAGCTTATGAATCTCATTCGACGGGTCGTCCCACGAAATAAACGGGATGCCCTTGGCCAGATCATCGGCGCTCGAGGCCCAGGTGCAGGCCAGTGTCGGCACGGCCGTCCGCTGGCCCGGGAACCGCGCAAAAATGTCGCTCAGCCGTACCATCTCAATCTCCGGATCGCCAAACATCCCAAACAGCAGCTGCTCATGGCCCACCCGATGGTGGCCAAACGTCTCGCCGTCCATGCCCGTCACAATGTAGCGGTCCGGCCCGCCGTCATCTGCCACCGCCTCCTTCAGCCGCTGCACGTCCCGCGGTGCGGCGCTCATAATCGTGGCGCTCAGCCGATGCTCCCGAAACAGCGCGCCCAATTTCGTACCCGCCACCTCATACGTTGTCGTGTAATCAACCTCGCCCACCTTCCCATTAAACGCCAGCTCATCGAGCATCACCCATTCCAGCCCTAGCTCCTCAAGCATCGGCGCCATATCTGGTGACCAACCCATTTCCGGCAGGAAAATGCCCTTGGGCTGGTACAACTCGCCAAAAAACTTTCGGTTCGTCTCATCGTGGATCTCAATCTGACGCCGGGCCTCCTCCCGTGGCAGCAGCGGCAAAATCACATGGTACTTCGCCGAGCTCACCAGCTCGACTTGCCCGCGCCGCACCGCCTCGCGCCACAGCTCAATCACGTCCTCATGGCCGTACTGCGACAATTGCTCCAGTAGCACGCCGGTGAAATTCACCGTAATCTTTGCCTCGGGATGCGCCAGCAGCCCCTCAACCACCGGCCGGTAACATTGCTCGGTAATGGCATCAACGATGTCTTTTTTCTGCCCGAACGGCTGGTAAAAATGTAGGAGGGTTGCCCAAACCATCCGGCTAATCGTCGAATTTTAAGGTTTTCATAACTTCGTCGCGAAGGGTCACTGCCGCTGGAGGGACCATCAAGTCGAGCTCCAGGCCGTTATTAAAAGCGTATGACTTGATGGGAGTTAAGAGTGGATCCGATTTCTCGATTAATTCACGAATAGTCGCAAAGGCTGCTTCCTGTATATCATAATTTGTTTTCGGTCCCCTCGACTTAACAGACTCAACGAGGCGATCAGCGTTTGCGTCGATAATGTCTTTAAAGCCGGATTCTACTAACAACTTCTCGCCGAACGGGGTAACTTTGAGCGGACTTCCCGGCGCAACCGTCAGTGGAAATAGCAATTTTTTAAGCTTGGCTGGAGCAAGCAATCCCTGAAGCTCCACGATCGCCGGTCGAATCGGCTTAATCTCTTGCGCCAGCGCGTCAACCTGGTTAATAAGCCGCTTCAAGAAATAGACGATCAAGCCAACCAGTCCCAGCAAAATCGTCACAACAAGCGTAGCAATGGGTGTAAAGACATCCATAACTGATTTTAGTGACACGGTTACATCTGCAAGCACTAGCATTATTCTTATCCTAACAGGTAATTACTGGAAGAACAGAATACTACAATTCTGAGAGTATGGCATGCACAAGCAAATTGCGTCAGCCATTCTTCCAACGGGCGCGAGTAAAGTGGCGCGATGGACTGGAGTGGCAGGCCGAGAGCGGGAAGTAGGTGAGGGCATATCCATGGGAGAGCCTCTGAGCGTAGCGAGGCGAAACGACCATGGGTATGTCCGTCTCCTACCACTTCTTCGGAATCGACCAGCTTTGCCCCGCGCGCTCCTTGCATGCCGCCTTGTAAATCCGCACATATTTCTTGGCCGGAATCTCCCACGAGTACGACAGTGCCATGGCCGACTGCATCAGTTCCCACCAGCGCTCGCGATCCTCCCAGAGCGCTAATGCCCGGTTAATGGCTTCATGAAGCGCTTCTCCGGTATACTCGTCAAACACAAACCCGTTACCTGTTTTGTTGCGCGGATTATACTCAAAAATCGTGTCCGCCAGCCCGCCCGTACGCCGCACCACCGGTATGGTTCCGTAGCGCAGGCTCACCAGCTGGCCCAATCCGCTCGGCTCAAATAAGCTTGGCATCAAAAAAATATCGGCGCCGGCGTACACCAGCGTGCCCATGTCGTCCACCGCCTGCTGGCCGCTGCGGAACGCCACCTGCGTAGGGTACTGGCGCATCTTGGCGGTCAGCAGGTCGGCGTACTCTTGCTTGCCGGCGCCCACCACCACCAGCTGCACGCCCTGGGCCATCAGCTTATCAAAAATCTCAAACACCAGTCCGAAGCCCTTTTGCTCCACCACCCGCGAATTCATCGCCAAAATCGGGATTTGGTCATCAATCGGCAGGTTGAGCCGGTGCTGCAGGGCCCGCTTGTTGTCGTACTTGCGGTGCATGATCTCCACGTCGTAGTTCACCGGCAATTTTGGATCGAACATCGGGTTCCAGTAGGAATAATCCACCCCATTACGGATGCCAAAGAACGTGCGGGCCCGCGGCGCCAGCATGTCGTACAGCCCGTGGCTCGTCTCCTTCACGAGCAGCTCCTTGGCGTACTGCTCACTCACCGTCGTCACAATGTCGGCGTTGGCGATCGCCCGCTTCAAGAAATTGATGTATGGCACCTTCGCCAGATCGGTCGGTGGCAGGCCTTGGCCGGTGTCGCGCTCTTCATCGGGGATATGCCACTGGTTGGCAATCGCCACATACGCGCTGTTATGCACCGTCGACACCGTGGCAATCTTGGCGTAGGGCGAATCGGCCGGCAGGTTCTTAATAATGTTGGGGATCAGCCCGGCGTGCCAGTCGTGCACGTGAATGATATCCGGCACCCAGTCGAGCGTCTCCAAGAGCTTAAACACGCTCAAATTGAATGCATAAAACGGCAAGTTGCCCCGCGCCGGGTCGTACATCACCGGCCGGTCCGACGGGAAGTATTTTTCCGACTCAAAAAAATAAATCGGCACTTCCTGTGCCAAGATACTCGCGGAAAACGTCATGGGGGACTTTTCGCCCCCCACATTCAGCTGCATTGGCCGGCCAATCGGCACAAAGGCAAACTGCGGGTCGCGCGTTGCCCCATAGCGCGGCATGAACACCCGCACATCGTGCCCCAACCGGTGGACCGCCTTCGGCAGCGCCGCCATTACTTCACCGAGCCCGCCCGTTTTGGCATACGGCGCTACTTCACCTGCAATCATCAGGATGTTCATCGTTACTAACATTTTACGCGGAAACGACCGCGCCGCGCAATTATTCAGATCACATCAGATAAATCGCGGCGTCAGATACCGTCATTTGGTGGCTCCCTACGTTTGAGAACGATACGGCGAGGCCCGGGTGCCACCATCGCTGGCAGCACCCGGGCCGGGGTGCAGTGATCCGCCGGCCACAGCCGGCAGATCCAGGGTCACCACGTGCTACCACTCGGGTAGCGGTCTCACCACATCACGGGGACAGCTGTACCCAGTAAGGTGATGGAGGCCTCCGCGGACCGGGCGTAAGCGGTGGCCGATAGCGGCCGGTCCGGCCGCTGCGCGTGTCAGCTCAGCAGGTAGTCGAAATCGCCATCCTTGGCCCCGAGCACGAGCGCCTCGATCTCCGCGTGCGTGTAGACCAGCGCCGGGCCGTCGGGGAAGCGCGAGTTGCGGACGGCGACCTGCCCGTCCGAGAGCTTCGCCATCTCCGCGCAGTTGCCCGAGGAGTTGCTCCGGCGGCTCTTGCGCCAGGTCACGTCCGCCAGCTCTGTGGCGGGTATGCCGTTGTAGGCATGTGTCATGGTGCGGTCCCTTCTGGGCTCAGACAGCGGCCGCGGCGCGGCCTAGGACAGTCAAAAACCCGTCAGACATGCTACAGACTTGCCGCCCAAATGTCAAAGTGCAATATATAGAAATAATAGCCGGCGCACTAGCTATGGTCGTCTGCTCGTGCCGGTTTGCTACAATACCCCTATGATTGCCACCCTCACCGGCACCATCGCCGAAAAGCTGCCCGATTCCCTCATTCTCGACGTGCACGGCGTGGGCTATGAGCTGTTTGTGAGTGTCGACGAATGGGGCGCCGCCAAACTGGGCGCCGAAGCCAAATATTACGTGTATGAGCAAATCCGCGAAGATACCCATAACCTCTACGGCTTCAGCGAGCTCGGCGGCCGCCAACTTTTCACCCAGCTCATTGGCGTGAATGGCGTGGGCCCCAAACTCGCCATGCAAATCTTGAGCTCCGCCGGCGAAAACCGCCTGCGCCAGGCCATTGCTTCGGGCGACCCTGCGCTGCTGAAAGGCATCTCCGGCGTGGGGCCCAAAACCGCCCAGCGCGTCATTCTCGACCTGCGCGGCAAAGTCGAAGAGGGCGCCGCCGGCCTGGCGCCCGTCGCTGATCCCGCCTACCAGGCACTAGTGGCCCTGGGCTACACGCCGGCTCAGGCCACGCAGGCCGTGCAAAACATCCCCGCGAATATTACTGGCGACCAGGAACGGGTGAGGGCTGCGCTCAAAGGGGTAGGGAAGTGACCACCGCGTTCCCGCACCTCTCGCCGGAAGAAGTGCGTGCCCACAAGGGCAAATCGTTTACCGGCATCTCCGTAACCTTCATGTGTCACGACGGCCAAGGCCGGTTTTTCATGGCCCAGCGCGGCACGGCCGTCCGCGACGAACCCGGCACCTGGGACGTTGGCGGCGGGGGATTGCACTTCGGCGAGCGCACAGTCGACGGTGCCGTGCGGGAGGCCCAGGAAGAATATGGCGCCCAGGTCCTTGGTGAGCCCACGTTACTCGGGTTTCGCGAAGTCTTCCGCACCTCACCCGACGGGACGCCCACCCACTGGATCGCCTTCGACTATTTGCTGCGCGTCGATCCAGATAGCATGCGCCTCAACGAAACCGACACCCTTAGCGCCGGCGGCTGGTATACCCTTAATGACTTGCCCTCGCCCCGTCACTCCCAGATGGAAACGGTGTATTGGGAAAAATATCACGACCGGCTCCGCGAGCTATTTTCTGATAGCAGTCAGTAAAATTTGTAACTTATTTACAAAAATCCCCCACGCATGCCAACCCCCACCTCCCCCAAGGCCGTCGTCTTTGATATCGATGGCACCCTCACGCCCATCCTCAGCTGGCTGGATTTTACGGCTGCCCTCGGCGCCTCGGTCGAGGAGCACCGGGCCATTTTCCGCGACTATCTCGACGAGCGCATTACCTATGAGGAGTCCCGCATTCAATTATTAGCTTTGTGGCAGGGTACGGGTAAGGCCAATCGCCGCACTATTGAGGCGATATTTAATTCCTGGCCCCTTGATCCCGCAGCCGTACCCCTCATTCATGACCTGCATGACCGCGGCCTGCATGTCTGCCTGATTACCGGCTCCTTTGATGTGTATGCTGCCAATGTGTCCGGTCGCCTGGGTGTCACCCATTGGTACGCCAACACCGAATTTATCTTCGACGAGCATGATGAACTCATCAGTTATAACTACATGCGCGACCAGGCCAACGAGAAGTTGGCCCAATTCCAGAAATTCCTGGCCGCCACCAAGCTCAAACCCACCGACTGCCTAGCGGTCGGCGACGGTCCAAATGACCTGGAATTATTTAAAGCTACCGGTCGGGGCATTTTCATTGAACCCAAATTCAACCGCGACGACCTCGCCGATATTCGCGCATCCGCTTGGCGCACGGTGCATAACCTGGCCGAGGCCAAGGCCGTTATCAAACAAATCCTCTAAACATGAAGCGGGGTCCGAGGATGCGCTGGTCGTGCTGACCAAACGCGTCCTCGGACCCATTGCCTCCCGTACCAGGCCGGCCATCAGGGGGTCGGGGTAGGCGGGGAGGGCGGAGTGGCGGAAACTGTTGTGGTGACCTCGCCACCGCCGGGCCCAATCTCGATGCCGGGCGGTAGTGGCGAGTATAGCCATCCCAAAACAAAACGTGTCTTTTCGCACCGATGATTCGGGTGATTCAGGATCGGTCGGACCGGGTAAGCTGTATCCGGTGATACAGCGAACGAGGAGTGATCGATCCTGAACTCACGAGCACGGTGAGGGC
>DATDME010000093.1:0-5877 GCA_036518915.1 Candidatus Saccharimonadia bacterium
GACGGTTCCTCCATTAACGGCCCCCTAGAACGGTTCCCCCTAGGGGTCAAACACACGTTAATCCGAGGGACGGCAGATTGCACCTAGCATTTTTGCCAATAATTATCCGAGGCAGTGGGCATAAATGGGAGCGGCCGCCGGGGACGAGAGTCCTCGGCGGCCGGCTCGCGTGGCTACGCGATGCGCACCACAGTGACCGCAGGCAGGCCGTCCGCGATGGAGGCGACCAGCCTCCAGGCCAGATAGCGGCCTCCACTGCCATTGGGGGCGTAGACGTCCCCGAGCAATGGGGCCGGCACCGTGGCGTAGGTGGCGCCGCCTGTGGACCAACCGTCCGCGTAGGCGGCCTCGGCGTAGTTCAGCCGCAGCGCGTCCGTGGGTTGGCCGGCCTGGTAGGCCTTGACCAACGCGTCGCGAGCGGCGTAGGCCGCCTTGCGGGCGGCCTCCTCATTTGCCTCCTGCCTCTTCTGAAGGTTGCGCATTATTTCGATGACCTTCTCGTCGTTCTCAATGGTGCTTGCCTGGGCTTGGAGGGCCCGGGCGGTCGCCGTTCCCTTGTCGGCCCGCGAGGCCATGACCTCGTAGGTCACGCCGACGCCGAGGCCGGCGGTGATGGCGGCGGCCACGATGGCCGACAGGGCAATCGTAGGTGTAGGTTTGATCAGTCGGCCGGATGGGGCTTCCGCCGGGCAAACTGCTCTGCGATTTCAACCTCACGCTGTGTCATATTATGGATGAACTCCTCGACCGCTTCCAGGGCGTGCTGAGCGACCAGGCACACCAGGGTTCACTCGCTGTCGGAAAAGCTTGCCTTGTATGTATGGGCGCTACCAGGGCGGCGGCGTGCGGCCATTATAACTCCAGCGGGCGATCCGAAGGCTCGTGAGGACTGTATGGCTATAGCATAAACTAGCGTCCGCGTACAGTTTTGCGAGGGGTTTTGGTCTTGCTGGTCGCCTTGATTTCGTCGATTTGGTCGCGCAGCAGGGCGGCTTTTTCGAACTGCAGGTTTTGGGCGGCCATGGTCATTTGCTCGGTCAGCTCTTTGATGAGACGGGCGCGGTCTTCTGCCGGGATGTCGTCGGGGTTGAATTCGCGGACGTCGGCGGTTTCGGCGGCCTGCTCGGCCTGCATGCGCTCAGCCAGGGCTTTCTGGATGCCGGCCGGGGTGATGCCGTGCTCTTGGTTATATTTCTCCTGGATTTCACGGCGGGCCTTGGTGGTATCGATGGCGTAGCGCATGGAGTCGGTGATGCGGTCGGCGTACATAATGACGCGGCCTTCCACGTGACGGGCGGCCCGGCCGATGGTTTGAATGAGCGCCGCCTGGCCGCGGAGGAAGCCCTCTTTGTCGGCGTCGAGGATGGCGACCAGCGACACTTCGGGCAGATCGAGGCCCTCCCGGAGCAGGTTGATACCCACCACCACGTCGTAGACGCCGGCGCGCAGGTCTTGTAGGATGTCGACGCGGTCCAGCGTCTGCACCTCGGAGTGCAGGTATTGCACCTTGATGCCGGCTTCTTTGAGGTACTCGGTGAGATCTTCGGCCATGCGTTTAGTGAGAGTCGTAACAAGTACGCGCTGGTGCTTGGCGATAGTGGCGCGAATTTCGGCGATGAGGTCGTCAATTTGGTGGTCGATGGGGCGTACGTCGATCAGCGGGTCAAGCAGGCCGGTTGGGCGGATAACTTGCTCCACCACCTGGCTGGAGCGGGAGAGTTCGAAATCACTGGGCGTGGCCGACACGTATACCAGCTGGTTGATGTGGCGGTCGAACTCGGGATACTTGAGCGGGCGGTTGTCCAGGGCCGAGGGCAGGCGGAAGCCGTACTCGACGAGGGTTTCTTTGCGGGCGCGGTCGCCGTTGTACATGCCGCGGACCTGCGGGATGGTGATGTGTGATTCATCCACGAACAAGAGGTAGTCGTCCGGGAAATAATCGAGGAGGGTGGCGGGCTGCTCGCCGGGCTCACGTTCACTCAGGTAGCGCGAGTAATTTTCAATGCCGGGCACCATGCCGGTTTCGGTGAGCATTTCCATGTCGAAGCGGGTGCGTTGCTCGAGGCGCTGGGCTTCCAGGAGCTTGCCGGACGCCTTGAGCTGGAGCAGGCGCTCGTCGAGCTCTTCGCCGATGGCGGCCACAGCGCGTTGGAGCTTTTCTTGCGGGGTGACGTGGTGTTTGGCCGGGAAGATTTTGAGTTCTTTACGCTCGCTGAGCATCTCGCCGGTCAGCGGATCAACCTGGCGGATGCGCTCCAGTTCATCGCCGAAGAATTCGAGGCGGAAAGCGGTTTCGTCGCCAATCGGGAAGACATCAATGACGTCGCCGCGCACCCGGAAGTTGCCGCGGGCGAACTCAATATCGTTGCGCTTGTACTGTATATCCGTGAGCTGGCGCAGGAGCTTGTCGCGCAGGCGGCGCTCCCCTACTTTGAGGTCGACGGTCATGGCGGTGTAGTCGGACACATTGCCTAGGCCGTAGATACAGCTCACCGAGGCCACAATAATCACATCGCGGCGGGTCAGCAGGCTCATGGTGGCAGCGTGGCGCAGACGATCGATTTCCTCGTTGATGGAGGAATCTTTTTCAATGTAGGTGTCGGAGCGCGGAATGTAAGCTTCCGGTTGGTAATAGTCGTAATAACTTACAAAATACTGGACGGCGTTATCGGGGAAGAAGGCCCGAAATTCCGCATACAGCTGGGCGGCCAGGGTTTTGTTGTGGCTCAGAATTAATGTGGGCCGTTGCTGCTGCTGAATGATATTGGCCATGGTAAACGTCTTGCCCGAGCCCGTGACGCCGAGCAAGGTTTGCTCGCGGTCACGACGCTGCAAGCCCTCCACCAATTTCTTGATGGCCTGGGGCTGGTCGCCGGACGGCTGATACTGGCTGGCAAGACGGAACTCACTCATGAGGTTATTATAACCCGTTCGGCCCGCGTTCGCCACGTGCTGGATCTCACGTGCTGGATCTCACCAGATTTGGTCGTGAGATTTGGTCGTGCTGCCAACGATTCTTCAGATTTGAGGTGTATTGTAAAAGGTGGCCACGGAGAGTCCGTGGCAGCAACTTGAACTTGGGACACCTGGAGAGAGGTGGCGCATGTTAGACCTAACACCGCGTCTGGCGGGTAGTACGCCCATCCATCAACGGTGGAAACCGCTGCGACTGCCACCAAAGCACCAAACCACGCGGTGGATTGTGATGCTGCTCGTGGCGGTCACGGTGGAGTTGGCCGTGCTGACGCTGTGGCTCGTGGAGACCATTGTGCCGATGCCGGCCTGGCCGGTAGCCACGCTGATATTCTTTGGGCTGGCGGCGTTCACGGTCTACCTGGCCTGGGGAGCGGCGCTCGACAATGCCTGCAGTTGGCAGGACCTCGACCCGCCGAACTCTACACCGACGGACTGCGTGTCCCAGCGCACGGCCTCGGTGTGGCGCGTGCACTCCACACCGGGCGACTGGGCCTGGTTCGCCGCGACATTTGGCATGACGGACTGGCTACTCAACCAGCCGTTTCGCTGGATGCTCAGCCAGCTGCTCCGGCGCGATACCAACTTGCCGGTTGTGCCGCAGTTGCTATCATGGCACATCGCCATGTTCGTGGCGGGCGCGCTGGCGCTGCGGGTGATGTATGCCCGCGTCGACGATCTACCGGTTTTCAAAGACCTCATGGTCGACAGCGCTGTCATCAGCGCTGACCGGGCTGCTAACTGGCGCCGTATCGTTACCATCATGTTAGCGACGTTGGCCGCGATGGGTTTGGCGATTCCAACGCTGGTTGCGGGAATAGGTATCATCTCTGCGCCGCGTGAGGAGATACTGCCCAGCCCAACCGCCGCCAAGTCAGTTGGCCAGGCTTCGCCGTCGGCCGCGCCCACCCCGCCGCCCGCGGGTAATACGGCGACGCCCGGCAGCGCCAATGCCCCAGGGCGCGGTCAGACCGGGTCTACGCCGGGTCGGCACGCCGGATCGGCGCCGAACGCTCCGGGCGCGTCGCCATCCACCAGCCAGCCGGCCACCGGTGTGGCCATGTTCTACGCCCGCGGTTCGGCCTGGCCCCAGGCCAACGGACACCCGGACTGGTGCCTGTCGAGCACGGTCCCGGTCGACGAGAACGCCGTTGTGACCGCGAACGGTTGGTCTGTCACCTGCCACGTCGTTGATACGATACCCCGCGGCAGTCGGGCCATGGTTACCTTGTCTCCCGAGCTTTTCGGGGAGTTGGCGCCCCCAGAGCAGGGCCTCGTATCTGTGACCGTGGTTTCGAGTTCAGGATAAAATTACAGGCTTTGTGCTTGTGGTTTTTCTATTCCTTGGTTCGAGCTGTCAGAATTGGCGGTTCGAACCCTGTCCCGCATTTATTCCATTGGCGGGTTGGCGCCCTGTTCTTGCAGGTGCTGCATCCAGTGTTCGTGCTGCTGCAGCGCGTCATCGGCTATTTGCGTGGGGTTGGAAACGTTATGGAAGATAAACTTTTCTTGCTCACCGGCCGACTGCACCGTCACGTCGCCGTAGTTGAGGATCGTTTGAAACAGTCCAGCCTTGCGCCCGGTAACGTCCTCAACCTGGCGATAGTTCAGCTGCGACACCCGGCGGCCGAACAGCCCCACCTGCTCCACATAAACCAAATGGATGTTCGTAAAAATGAGCACGTTGTGGCGGTAAACGTAGAATCCGATCAGCAAGATGAGCGCCGCCAACACCGACGTCACACCTACCATCGCCACGATAATGGAGGGAGGAAATGGCACCATATCTGGGAAGTGACTGACCGCATAGCCCAATCCCAGGGCAAATAACTCCAGAGCTATAGACCCAGACACCGTGGGGAGCAGGTCAATCAAGCTCCGATAGACAATGCGTTGCACGGTCTCGCCCTCATCAAGGGTGATGCCAAGATCAAACGGTAGTGGCGGCGGTTGTGGGTTCATGGCGCTATTTTACACGACTTTGGGCCGGTTTTAGCCAATTTTGCCCACACCGGAAGCGGCAATGATGAGCATGAGGGCGAGTACGGCGAGCACCTCGACCGCAGCCAGATAACGGTAGCGGCGGCTATCCCAGTGCTTGAGGCGCTTACGCCAGGCTGTCCAGTGGGTGGCCACGAACACGCCGAGCAGCAACAGCAGCAAGAAGATGGTCACCACTTCACCCCAGTTGAGTGACTTCAGCAGTGCAACGGGCTGGAACAGGCTGCGATTGACGCCCACCGGCGCGGCCGGAGCGAGCGTGGCGGCCAAGCTGGGGCTGGGGGCGGGACTGGAGCTGGCTGCGGGGCTAGCCACGGGGCTGGGTGTAGGCGTCGGCGCGGGGCTGGCGGCCGGCGTCGCGGTGGCCACGACCGCGGCCGGCTTAACGGTTGGCTTGGGGGTCGGCGCGGCCGTGGCGGCCGGCGTGCTTGCCTCAGCGCCATAGTGCGCCACCACCAGTGTGGTCTGGCCGCCGACCAGCGTGCCGTTTTCCACGCTGAAACCCACGTCTTTATAGTTGGCGTTGAGGATGTTGGCGCGGTGGCCGGGCGAGTTCATCCAGCCCTGCATCACGCCGTCGGAGGTGTCGAAGTCTTTGGCCAAGTTTTCGCCGGCGTAGGTGTAATGGTAGCCGGCCTGTTGGAACCAGTACCACGGCTGGATGCCGCTAGGGCTGACATGCGCCCAGTAATCTTCGGCGAACATATTATTGGCTTTGAGCGTGGCGGATTGGTTTAAGCGGGCATCAAGCCGGAGGGCGGGCAGGCCGTTGGCGGCCCGCTGCTGGTTGGTGAGGGTAAGCAAGTCGGCAGCGGTAATATTTGACGCGTAGCCGAGCACCCGGGCGTGCGGGCCCATCAGCAGGTTGGCCGTCACCTGCACCGTGAGAATCAGCGCGGCCAT
>DATDME010000094.1:0-4230 GCA_036518915.1 Candidatus Saccharimonadia bacterium
CCGCCATGCGCATTACGGTGACAAACCTGGTTGTTAGCGCTAGCCTGACCGTCAACGGCCACATAGTGTCGGGCGGCAATACACCCGGGATTGGGGCCGGAGCGGCAGCCTGTACCGCGCCAGCGGTGTCGATCACTGGCACAGATACGAGCGGCACTATTCAGGTGGTGGTAGGTAGCGGCTGCTCCGCAAGCGGTTTACTGGCCACCGTCACCTATGCCACGGCCTTTGGTAGCCCTCCACACATTACGCTCACGCCTGGTAACGCCGCGGCGCTGGCTCTGGGGGCGTACGTTGATAACGCTACGGCTTCCGCTACTACTTTCGGTATCGGTACAAATACTGTTCCTGTTACCGGCACGACGTATGAGTGGAATTATCAGGTTATCCAGTAGGGTAATACGCGGCGGTCGCAAGCCCCTCCGCCCTAGCTCCCGCATTTAGGACAAGGGCGTGTGGAAGTTTCGGCTGTCGGGTTAGTCTCGCCCGCTGGCAGGAGGTTGAGTGTACAAAAAGCGGAAGGCGATAGAAAACCCACCTTTACCTACTCAGCCCGGTGCTGACGTCAACCTGCTCCTGGGGAGCCCCGGGCTTGTCGGCACTGCGCAGTTGTTCTTTGCTGGCGATCGGCAGGGTCACTAGAAACACCGAGCCCTTACCCTCTGCGGAGCGTTCAAGCTTGATAGTGCCACCCATGGCTTCAGCCATGAGCTTAGAGATGTACAGCCCGAGCCCAGTACCACGCGTGGTATCGCGGGTCAGCAGGCTGTCGCCGGCTTGCTGGAACTTGTGAAACAGCAGCTTTTGGTTCTGGGCTGGAATACCCCGGCCGGTGTCGGACACCCGGAGGTAGATGAAGCGACCCTCGACCGATGCCTGGACGGTAACGCTGCCTTGGTCAGTAAACTTCAGGGCATTGCCCACGAGGTTGTAGATAATTTGCATCACGCGGTCGTGGTCAGCCCAGACCTGGGGCAGTGTGCCGAGCGTCCGGGTATTCGTTACGAGTTCAACCTGCTTTTCATTGACAATCGCCCGCATTTCATAAAACACCGATTCAATGATCTTCTCGATAGACACCGGCCCTGGCCGGAAGGTCATCTTGCCCTGCTCGATGCGGGACACGTCCAAAAAGTCGCTGACAATTTCAATCAGCCGGGCGCTTGATGCATGAATGTCGTAGACCATTTCTTTGAGCGTGGCGTCTTTGTCGAGCAAGGCTTTGTAGAAGTCGATCATGATGCTGGCGTTGCCCTTGATACTGGTTAGCGGCGTCCGCAGTTCGTGCGAGGCAATACTGAAAAACTCATCACGGGAGCGGGCCAGTACTTTTTCTTCGGTAATGTCCTGCACCAAGAGGACCGTGCCGATAACGTTAGTTTTGCCGTGTTCTGCCACTTTGACCGGCGCCATATACAGGTGGAGCACCTTGGCGCCCAAGCCGGCTTCTTTAACCTCGGCCGGCCGGCCGGTGCGGCGCACCTTGTCGCAGTGGTCGCTGAGCGATACATCGCTAAGTACGTGCTCGAGGGCCTGCACGGTCGTTGCCGGCGTGTCCAGGCCAAAGGTTTTTTCGAGGGCCTGGTTCTGGATGACCACCGCGTTGTGGTCATCCAGCAGGGCAAAGCCCAGCTCCAGGCTCTCAATGGATGCCTGCAACTTGGCCTGGGCCTCGTGCAGCTGGTGGGTGCGCTCGTCGACTTGGCGCTCAATCATGGCGGCGGCGTCGGTCATGGCCGTAATGTCGGTCATGACAACCAGGTAGCCATACGGCTGGCTGTCGTCGTCCAGCTTCGTGATTGACAGCTTAGCGGTTGTCGCCGGACGGTGGACCACCCCCAGCCTGACGGCATCAATCGTGCCAAAGCTACCGTGGCCCAGTGCCGTGTGGATATCGCCACGCAGCTGCGCCATCGTAGGGCGCTCAGATATAAAGGTGGACAACCGCTTTTCTCTCAGCTGACTCGCGGGCAGGCCGAGCAGCTGCTCGGCGCCGCTGTTGGCGTAAGCAATGCGCAGATCGGGCTGGACGCCGAGCACGGCCTCGTTCATCGTGTCCAGGATCTGGTTGGCGATCAGGCTCGGCGTAAAACTGAGGAAGCGGTAGCGCAGAATGCCGTAGCCGATGAGAATGCTCATAATAGTCATCAATATTACGGCCATTGATGGCAAAGAATGAACATGGAGCAGGGGCGGCAAGCCATCAGTTATTACGCCGCCAACCAGCGGTACACAAATAGCGATCATAAACAACTGAGCTTGCCGGCGCAGCTGGGGATCAACTGCGGTGCGTCGAAAACGGTAGAGGTGCCCCACTGCTGCAACTGGCAGCAAGGACGCCCACAGGACAATACATGCCACTGCCGGGCCAGGTGCCCGCACATACCCCCAAGGCACCAAAGTAAATTGGGCAGGGTCATATATGGTGATGAGCCGCGAATGTAAGTCAAGATATGCCAGCATGAGCGCCACGCTCAGCAGGCAGGGTAGGGTAAGTATATGTAAACGGTGCTTGGAGTCCGTATACGCCAGCGCGAACATATATAGGCTAACCGGCATCATGACCAACCCGGGGGTAGTGGCAGGTAGCCAAAACAACGCCGCTTGGGCTGTGGCGCTAAAGCTTGACAGCGCCTCGCCGCCGGCCCACATCATAATACTGGCTAAAAAGACCGAAAACCACATCAGCGCCTCGGTGCGCTGTTTGATGCGGGCAATCATGCCAAAAACGATGAGGTTGCAGATGAAGGCTACCACCGACAGAAGACCAAACAAGTTGATGTGCAGCTGCAGCGCTGCCGGCAAGCCCGCGGCGACATGCCATATGCCGAGTACTACCAGTATGATAAGTGCTAGACCGAGCACGCCATAATGAATAAGCCTTGCGCCCAGATCATCGACAGACCGGCCGTTGCTCTGCAATTGAGCACCGCTAGAATTGCTCATATGACTACATAGTACTACGGTTTACTAGCATTAGTATAATGCTAGTAAACCGCTAGTTATATCAATAGAAACGCCACGAACGCTGCCGTGTCAGATGAGGCCATAAATTCGTTAGAAACGAGTCGGCCGAATTGAGCCGGCAGTTAGTCTACCGTACAATTACCCTCCTAACGATGCCCATTGCCAAAGGAGTGGGGCGCGAACTTGGGGGCTGGTCTTACCGCGCCTGCCGCGGCGGCTCGCACAAGCAGTATTCAGAACGAAAAATGCTATACTTAGCCGTATGAAACACACCAGCACAAGCCCGTACTCCGCCACGGTCACACGTCAGGTTGGCGCAGGTCCCCAGCAAACGTTCACGGTAATTGTCCCGATCAACCTCAGCACAATCTTTACCGGTTACTGGTTTTTGCCGGCGGTCAAAGACGTCCGGGACTATCCCGGCCGCTGGGACGAGGCAGGCCTATCGCGCACGCCAATCTTTAGTGACGGCAACAGTGCGCACGAGACCCTGGTTACCCACACGCCACCGTCGTCGTTTAGCTATGAGATCCGGGATTTCACTGGGGTATTCGGCCGGCTTGTGGAAGCTGCACACGGTGTTTGGTATTTTGAGCCAGCGCCAGATGGCGGCACCACGGTCAGCTGGACCTATACATTCACACCGCGCGCGTTCTTTGGCCCGCTCATTCGCTACGCAATCCTGCCGTTGTGGAGCCGGTACATGGCACGTGCCTTGCGGCTAGCTTGCGATGAGGTAATGAGCGTGTCTTAGCTAAAGCCAAACGGAACGATTTGACACTGCTGGCGGAGGACAACCGCAAGGACCTGGCTGAAGGTTACCAAAGCAGCCACAGAGATTGACAGCGTTGTATGGTGGAGCCTGTGCAACAAGAACGCGGCCATAAGCATAAGTGCTTTTCGGTTCATTCATAGGGCAGCTGCCGTTAATAGTTCAAAATCATATACAATGATCAGATAAAAATAGCAAATCAATGCCTTAAATGCCACTCCCAAACAGGGCTTCGTACTGTTTGGTTACCTGTGAACTGGACCACTCAGAAAGCAACTATAGCAAACGCAAAACAAAACCGGCCTTTATATATGCACCATTCAAGCCGCAGCACGTTAACTACGTTTCATGTAACTCCTCACTAACCAAGGCCTACCCCCGAGCCAGCTCCAGCATCGCCGGGAAGAAATTGGATCGGTCCCGGTACCAGGTGCTCCAGGCCACGGACATGAGGATGGCAAGCGCCTGGGCGCCGTCTTTGGTTTTGGAGC
>DATDME010000095.1:0-4457 GCA_036518915.1 Candidatus Saccharimonadia bacterium
TGCCCAAGGTGTGCACGCCGGGCGCAAACCAAAACGTACTGCCCGCCACCGAGAAGCCGGGGTTGGCGTAGTTGGGCGTGAGGGCAGAGTTGTCGCCGGCCGGCACGGTGATAGCGCCGGCTGGGGCGGTGGCGGGGCCATTTAACGTGCCGGCATTGCCACAAATCTGCGCCGGTGGGACAGTGGGCCAAGTGACCGCCGCGTGCCCCGCGCCCCAAAACTTCATGCCCACAGCCACCACTGACAGCATGAGCACGGCCCCCAACAGTACACTCACGGTCGGCCGCTGCTGCACGAGGCCCGCCGACCAAACCTTACCCGAGAACCGAATCCACGAATTACCGAGTTGCCTTTGCTGTTTCCGCTTGGCCATAATTTCTAAAAGCTCCTTAGCTTAAGTTAAGTATAGCGCTCATGATTTTTGAAGAAATGCTCCGCATCCGCAAGCAAAAATCTAACCAGCCCGCCACATCAGCGGCTCAGGTCAAACACCACCGGTGTCATGCCGGCCCAATCCGGATCCACGAAAAATCGGAACTTTTTCAGCCCTGCCGGAATCGCGTACGACACCTGCCCACTCACCGTTTGCCCGGGCGCCAGATCGGTCGCTGGCAGCGGGTTCGTGACGCTCGTTGAGGGGTGCATCGGATAGGTCCCGCCCTCGTCATCCCGGATGTACGTCTGGATACTCGGCAAAAACGGCCGCACCGTCTTACTCGTATTAGTCACCGAAATGGCAAACATTACCAAATTCTGGCTTGGTTCAGGCGTAAACGCCGGATCATTCGTAACCGTCTTAACATTGCTCGTCACACTCATCCGGTAGAGGTCGGACACAGCCTCCGTATACGCCCCCACTGACCGCGCATAGGGCGGGGCCGCCTGCCGTTTCGCGTCATCCGCCTGCCACCGCGCCTGGATCGCCAACAGCGCGCCGGTGCTCACCATCAAGCCCAAGAACGCCGCCGCCACCGGCATGGCCCATCGCCAATGCCGAGCAGTCAGCTGATGCCGGGCAATTGGATGGTGCGCGCTCAGCTGCCCGCTTTCCGTTTGCCTATCAGTTTGCTTAGTAATCACTCGCTTTGCCATCACTCCTCCTACGGTTTATCTGGGTCAAAATACCCTACCCGGTACGAGGCCAAAATTGAACCCATCCCGTTATCCTGCGTGACCGCCTGGTGCTCGTGCTTGTAGCCGATGGCCACCGCGCCCGTCAACGCCCCATGCACGTCCTTACCGCAAAACAAATCATTGGCCACATACTGTGGACCGTTGGGGTGCACCGGCGCGTAGCCCGTCAGATTGAGCACCCAATCCAAGTTGTAACCCCAGCAATTGGCCGCCGTGGCATGCGCCGCCACCTGGCTCTTACCATAACAAGGCTGCTTGCCACCACAGTAGGTTTTGCCGTTGGCAGCCGCGTTACCTCCCGTCGGCTCCTCAGCCACGGTTTGCGGCGCAACGCTTGACGAGGTCTGATGCGTTAACACCAGCCCCACTACCAACAAAATGCTGAAGCTTGCCATGAAAGCCATTAATGAAAATCCCACGATCGTTTTTAATTTCATGACATTGCAAACTCCTCTGTATGTATTGCATGGTTGGGAACGCCCAGCGCCCGAAACTGCTGCCGCATCGCCTTCATCATCGGCGGCGGCCCACAGACCAAAATATCGCGGTCTGCAACGTTCGGACTCACGCTGGCAATATATTGAGCCGTTAGCATCCCCTGCTTTTCGGCAATGAACGGAATCACCCGCAGCACTCGGTCAGGCGTGTTAATCTGCGTGGTTAACAAGGCGTCAAAATCAATCAGCTCACTTTCGTTTTTCACCGAATAATATAAGTCAATGTTGTACGGTCCCGCTCCCATCGCGTGCGCCATGCTCAAAAACGGCGTCACGCCAATCCCGCCAGCCACCCATATCTGTTGGGGATTGCCGAAATTCTCGTACGAGAAGCGACCATACGCTCCCTCCACCCGGGCCCGACAGCCATTGAGCACCGCCAAGCTCCCCACCAACTTCTTCGTGTAATTGCCCAATGACTTAACCGTAATTTCAAAATCACCAGATCCCGGCGCCGACGAAATTGTAAACGGATGCCATTCCTGCGATAGCCCCGGAGCTTTGAACGAAATAAACACAAACTGCCCAGCCCGAAAGTTCATGAGCTGGTTCTCGGGAATCAAATCGATGGTAATCACGCCCGGCGCCCGCTGCACCGCCGTCCGCACCAGATAGTTGTACCGCCGCACCAAAAACGTCGGCAAAATGGTCCGGTACAAATACGACACGACCCCCAGCACCACAAACCCCAGCATGTAACCCTTCAGCAACGGGTCGCGCGACAAGTCATTCGGGATAAACAGCACGTGCAGGCCACCCAGAAAGAAAAACGCCCCCAGAAATTTATGGCTGGCCAACCAGGCTGGATACGGCAGCGCCACAAAAAACGTCAGCCACAGCAGCACAATCGTGCCCCACAGGCACAGCACACCGAACGCCACCGGCAAATTGTCCAGGGTGGGCAGCAACAGCATGGCCGCGTCATGCAAGCTCGACGGCACCAGCCGCAGCGCAAGCATGATGGGGTGGATCATCAAAAACACCAGCGCCAGCCCGCCAATGATGTGATGCGCAATAAAGACCTTGTTCAGGCCGCCAAATAAATCCTCAAAAAACTTCAGCCGGGTTGCCAGCAGCAGGTTGAACGCGTACAAGTTTAGGCCCAACAACCCAAATACCTGCCCCAGCGCCAACAACGTCACCACCGGCGTCACAAAATGCTGCGCCAACGGCTGCACCGTAGCCCAGCGCACCACCGGCAAGGTACAAATCACGACCAGGAGAGGCCACCCCATCCATGATGTATAGCGGGTAACGGTCATGCTAGCTTAACCATAAGAATCTTATGGAGCTATCATACCTCGGTTGAGCTGCCGTTGGCTACTACCCGTAGCTCGATGTTCTCAGGCTTGGCAAAGCCATTTACCAGATTAATGTGCATATCTGGCATAGCCAGCACCGCGTCGTGCATCGGGATGGCAATCTGCGGCCGCACCGCCAAGGTGTAGTCTATAACCTCACTCACCTTTGACCACGGCGCGCCCAGCGGCAAGCCAAGAATCTCCACCGGTTCGCCCGGCTGGGTAAAGTTATCGCCCGGATAGAAAAACCGGTCCGCCACAAAGTAGCCCACGTTCGGGATCGTCGGCAGCTTGGGGTGAATTTGAGCATGCTCAGTGCCCCTCACGCGCACACTCACCCCCGCCACCTCAAACGCATCGCCATCGTGCGCCGCCCGCACTGGTGTCCGGCCGGCTTTCGCCAGCTCGGCGGCCGACGTCTCGTCTGCTATCACCTGCGCCTGAGGATTATGAGCCAACAGTTGTTTCAAATTTTCCGGCACAAAGTGATCAGGATGCGAGTGGGTTATTAAAATTGCATCAAGTTGCTCTAACCCTTCAAATCCGGACGAAAACGCTCCCGGATCCAACAATATGCGAGCCTTACCCTCCTCAATCAACACACACGAATGGCCAAACTTAGAAATCTTCATCGTCACTCCCCTGGCTATGTCGCTCCATTGTGAAGCCTGGTCACCAACATCACAAGTCTTTTTGCCCCTAACACGGAAGAGTCCGCTCAGCTGGCAGCCGAGCGGACTTTTGCCAATTACACAGGTGGACAGCCTGCAAAACTGGGCACAAACGCGAGGTTACCGCGTTTAGAAATTTTGCGCACCCAGGTGAATTTTGTTAACCGGCCAGCCGACAATGTGCCGGCCTCAGCGCCGGGCGGCGGATAACTACCTTGGCACGAGATCCTCGTCACCTCAGCATGTATCCGCCGCCGCTCGGCGACCGTCAGTAGTCAGGGTATTCGGAGCGCGCGATCGGCTCGACCAAAACCGGCTCGACCGGACCAGACGCTGCCCTTGTCGCATGGGAGCACGGCCAGACGGAACCGCAGATGATGCAGAAGCCGTTGTGGCACTCGTGGCTGTACGAAGGAGAAGTGGTTGTGGTCACCGTGACCGACCTCCGGGTCGTGTCGGGGTACGGACCCAGCAAGCTGGGTAGAGGTTTTGAAAGTCCTCTTGACTACACATTATGTAGTACTTACGCTCAAAAATCAACCCCCACATATCTATTGACATGATACGTTACTCGTGTTACTTATCTTTGACAAAACATGTCCCTTTTCCAAGCCAAAATCCCGGCATAGCCATTTCTGTATAAATGACCATGGACATCCCAAAAAATCACCTCCACCGCCAAATATCTTGTGTCATCACCAGATTTATGCTTAAATACTGAAGTTATCGTACCTTACGGGCTTGTAGCTCAGCTGGTTAGAGCGCGTCACTGATAATGACGAGGTCGCAGGTTCGAGCCCTGCCAAGCCCACCATTGCAATTATTAGGTACCAACCGGCGCTGATTGCGCAGTG
>DATDME010000096.1:0-6595 GCA_036518915.1 Candidatus Saccharimonadia bacterium
AACCCGCAGTTCACTTTTGGCGCAAAGTAGTTAATAAGGTTACCAACGGTCAATATAAAGAAACCATGCTAAATACCGATAACTGGCATGGCCCCGTCCAGACATTTGATATAGCCTAGTGATATAGCCTAGTATCCACCGCATAACCCCCAGCGCTCCAGATTGATATCCCGGCAATAAAGCCGGCCATGAGCAAGGCGATCGCCAGCCACTGCTGTTGGCCGTCTGCCAACCATAACCCGAGCCAGGTAACCCTGTAAGCTTAACCAGTCAAAGCCAACGCCCGCTCGGCCGCCAAGTGCCGCACAAACACCACCAACCAGCTAAAGACAATTGTGGCGCACAGCAATTCAAAGGCGGTGCCACAGCCATAATCCCAGGAAAATCAGTCCCACCAGTCCGTACGAAAAAGCGAAAAATGCTTTGGTGAACGTTGGCACAAGCTGGCGCAGTGCCGCCACCAGGCCAATGAATAACACTGCCATGCCAGCCGCCGAGAGCCGGTGCAAGCCCACGTAAACGTCAGCCTTAAACAAACCCACGCCAGCGAGCATCAGGCCGATACCGGCAATGATGAGCCGGATGGTCCGCACCTTCACGGCCGACCAGCGTTCACCTTGGGCCTGTTGTAGTCGCCAAAAATCCGTCGCCACAAAATCCGCCAGGCAAACCATCACCAGACCGGCCAAGGTTAAGGTGAGGTTGAACGTGGCGGCCGAAGCGCCGCCCGTCGTGCCCAGCGAGCTAAAGTGGATCTGCCACCAGTAGGGGTTAGGCGCGGTAATCATGCTGGTCATGGCCCCGGCCACCGTAAACACCGCCAGTGAGGTCGAAAGCCGCAGGGCGGTCATGGCGGCGCCGGTTAAATAGGCGTAGTACCCGGCCAGGCCGGCCGCCAAACCGGTGAAGGCCGCCGTGGACCACGTATCCAGGCTCAGCCCCTGGAAACCACTTTGCGCCAAGAAAAACGCTACCACCGCCAGCAACAGCGCGATGGCCGCGTGGATGAAGGCCAGCGCGGCGCGGGTTAGCCAGCGTTGTGCGCCCGGCGCCCAGTGGTCGTCGCGCACGCCCGGTGGCGGCTCCGGCGCGCGGTAGGCCGCCCAAAAGGTCACGAACGCCGCCACCGCCGCCACCACCGATGCCACATTGCCCACCGAGTGCTGGCCAAATAGGGGCGTGAGCGTGCCCCAGCCAAACGCCAGGCCCACCACGGCCGCCAGCCCGAACGCCAGCGCAAAACCGTAAATTGCCCGCGACTCCGTCTTGCGGGGAGAAACCTGCGGGCTCGTGGTTTGAGGATAGGTTTGAGGATAGGTTCGAGGATAAATGATCGCGTGCATCATGCGCCGAGCGTAGCAACCCTAGCCCGGTCAAAACTGTAAGAAAGCCTACAGTTTGGTCATTGCCCACAAGATGGCCTGGTGCATGGCGAAGTACCGCCCAGTGTGCGTCGGCAACTCAATCAAGACCGCCGGAATCCCAAACTGTTCACCCATCCAGGTTTCGTACTCGCCCGTAAGGGTGTAGCCCATGATGGTTTCCGGATTGTAAAACATGGTGGCATAGTGCACCGCCGCGGCGTACTGGCTGCCAATGGCCACTGAGTCCGCCACTTTGTTGGCGCCCACCAGCGATCCCTGCGAGTGGAACGAAAACTCCGCCCGCACGTGCAAACTGCTGGTGAGGGCGGCAATTGCCTGCGTTTCGGGCTCAGACATCCGCGTGACGCCGCCCCCGTTTGGCAACACCTGCCCGTTCGTCAAGCTAATATTGGCGATCCAGTCGCTGGTATCAAAGTTGCGGTCAACGTTGACGTTATGTGCGTTGTAGCGCTGGTTGGCCGCCAAGCCGTCGGGGTTAAGGGCCGGTACTACGACCACTTGCTTGTCGGCCGGCAGCTGGAAGGCGTTGGCATCGAGCCAACCGGCCCAGTCTTGCATGATGTACGAGCCGCTGGGTTCGTCGCCGTGGATACCGCCGGTAAACAAAATGGTCGTGCCGCCCGTACCGTAGAAATACGCTTGGATTGGCCGGCCCTTCACTGAATAACCAATGGTTTTGGTCAGCCGGCAACTAGCCCGCGCGCTGCCCGACCAACCTTGGGCCGCCGCCAGGCCGTTCGTGCCCATCAGGCCCTTGGCGATCGCCAGCGTAAACACCCCGCAGCGTGGCGCGTCATGCAGGGCGAAGGTAACCTGATTACCTTGCTGGCTGACTGTGACGCCCGTGCCGGCGGCGCTTGCCAGACTGCTGGCGGCCGGACTGCCCGCGAGCGGCTGGTCAAACGTCACGGTGATGCGGGCATTGGGGTCAACCCCGGCGCTGCCCAAATTTGTGCTCACGACTTTCGGCCCGCCCGAGGTGTGAAAGGTGAGCACGTAGGGCGCTTCCAGCGAGCTGCCGTCGGTGGCCACCGCTGTCATGAGGGTGAGGCGGAAGGCCTGTTCGCGCGGCAGATCGGCATCCCAGCTTAGGTGCACCACCGTGCCGGCCAGGCTGACGCGGCTGGCAATGGCCGGCCCGCCACTGGCCGGCTCCAGCTTGGCCGCCGCCGACTTCAGCGACTTATCCACCGTAATATCGGCGGCGGCCGGGCGCGTATACACAATTTCATCAGGCTTAAAACTTGCCGACACCACCTGCACGGCCGGCCAGATGGTCACGGCTACCGGCATGGCACCGGCTGGCTTGCCGGCAAACAGCCGCTCCACGGTCAGCTGGTAAGCCGCGCCCTGTTTGAGCGCCAGCCCGGTGACGTCGCAGGCCAGGTGAGCCCCGTTCAGGGTGCAGGGCTGGGCCGGGCTGCCCGCCGCCACCAGCCGGTACTGGTAAACGACATCTGGTCCGCTCAGGTTCAGCTCAAGCGGTTCGCCTAATCCTAACGATTGACCGGACGGCGCGTCAGCCAGTACGCGCGGCGGTTCGCCCATCGCCACCTCATAGTGGCGCGGAAACAGCCAGCCTAGCCAACCGGCCCGCACCCGTACCACCGCCGGCGCGGGCGCGGCCGTTGGCACAAAACAGGCCCGGTGTGCCAGCAGCGGCACCGGACCCACTTTAGTGACGGCCTGGTAGGTGATGCTGAGCCCGCCCTGGCTGGAACTGCGGTAGAGGCCGGGCAAAATGGCTAGCTGGCTCAGGCAATTGGTGGTGGCATACGAAAAAGCCAGCCGTTGCGGCTGCATAAGCCGCCAGCTGGCAATTCCGGTGCCCAACACGAGGCCTAGCGCCGTTGCGCCCAGATAAAATTGCAGCGGGTGCGCCGTCAACCAGCGTTGAAGGGCAGCAAGCTTCAGCCACATGTCTTGAGTATATAGCATACGCAAAACAAAACCTGCACCCTCGCCGTGCCCGGGTGTACCCAACCGGTCGTCCCTCGTTCAATGTATCACCGGATACACCTCGCTCGGTCCGACCTACTGCTATTGCGTCAGGTTTGGCGCGCCCAGGTTGCCGCCGCTGGCATCGGTCGCGCCCGACCGCGATTGGCCGTTCGTGCCCGTATCTGTGCCGGTATTGGTGTTAGCGTTGCGGTTGTTGACGCTGCTGAGCAATAACCAGGCCAAGATGAGGGCCAGCGGCACCAGCAGCCACGGTGCCCAATTGCGCGTGGTAACATCCAGGTCAGACGCGTCGCCGCTGGCACCTGGCTCGCGCCTACCCAAGACACCAGGCTGGGCCATGGTGCCTGGCATAGTTTCATAAAATTTCTCACGTCGTCGTTCAGCCATCGCTTTGACTCCCGTTACGGACCTCAGCGTAGCAAATGCTCTCACGAAGATATTTGGTGAATACTCCAAGCTGGATTTTCTGGAAAATTGTACAGCACCCGTCCCGCTTGCTTGCTATAGCCCCCGCCTAACCGCGGGTGGGCTTTATCTGCTATCATAAAACGTATGCCGCCCTACGATCCGCAATACGATATTTTTCGTGAGGCAAAAGACCCGGCCGAGCAGTGGCAGCGTGACCGCGGCGTCATCACCAGCTGGCTTAAGCGCCAATGCGACGCCGCGCTGCCCGGCGCCGAACGCCGCCTCGACGGCACCAGCAACGCCGTGATCACATCGGAAGAATTTGGCGTCATCAGCGTGCACGATTACTGGTCGTTCTGCCGCCCAGATTTCAATCCAGGCGCCCGCCAGCAATCATACGACGACATCCTGGCGCGCCAGGCTTCCATTCTGTCGTTTGATTTTGCGCTGCGCGGGGCCACGCCGCCCCGTAATATCCAACTGGTCGTCTTTTTAAACGGCGAAATGGACACCACCCAGGGCTACGCCGAGAGCTTCATGCCGTTCACGGCCGGCCGGCCGGCCGGGGCGCTTATTGCCGTGGAATCGTCCACCACAAGCGCCCAGCAAGTGGCCGTCGACTTGTACCACGACGAGTTGTACCACCGCTTTCTTGGGGCCGTGCGGCAAGCAGTCTTGGGCCATAGCCAGCCAAACCTGTGATACACTGCACGTAATAGCATAAGCAGGTCATTGCCTAGCCATGGAAATTCAAAGCACCGCGCTCACTACCATCATTGGCGCGATTATCATGTTTGGTGCCAGTTACATTATTCACCGGCGTTTGCAGCAAAGCTCAGTGGCGGCCCTGCGCCCCATCCAGCTGTTCCAGCGGTTCTTTCTGGCTTTTGGCCTGTTTTTCCTCATTATGTGGCTGCCTAACCTGACGCTGGGGCCAAATCCCGCCGCTTTTCCGGTGGCCCAAGCCTGGGGCTATATTGTGGGGCACATCTTCTTGTACCTGGCCTTTATCACGACCGGCCTGATGATGTGCACCATTGTGCCTCGGCTGGCCGGCAAAGAGCGCTGGGTGGCCGGTCTTGGCGCGGTGCTCGCCGCCGCCATTACGATTGCTAACACGGCCACCATGCTGTTTGGCACACTGCCCAGCTACAACTATGAACGTTCGCTTGTTCAATACAACGCCGCACCGGTTGTGGGGGCCGGCATTGGTATTTTCGCTATGCTGACGCTTTTACCGGCGGGTATACTCTTCCTGGCGAACGCCTTCCGTAACCCCGCCCAGCGCATCCGTTCCGCCTTGCTGGGCGTCGGGTTCTTCGTTATGACCATTGCCGGCCCCCTGCACGACGTGGCCACCACCTGGCAGATGTATTCGGTGGCCGACATCGCCACCATCATCGGCATGGTTATTACTGGGATAGGGGTGGTGTACCGTCTCGACCAGTCGCTAGCGCTGAACCGCCCGGCTCCGGCGCCGGTTACAGCTGGTCAACCAAGCTAGACACCTGGGCCCTCACCACTTCGCTGGTGTCGCGGCGCAGCTTACTAAACGGCGGCACCTCCAAGAAGAAGGTTGAACCTTGGTTAAGTTTGCTCTCGCACCAAATTTTAGCGTTAAGCCGCTGGGCCAGCTCCAAGCATAAGTATAGGCCCATGCCGGTGCCGCCGGTTTGCCGGGTACGAAAGTCTTCGGCGCGGAAGAACTTGTTAAACAAGTGCTGCTGGTCGGCCGGCGAAATCCCAATGCCGGTGTCGCGCACGCTAAACCGCGCCGAGCCGTTGGGGCCTGGTTCGGCTTTGAGCACCACACCGCCCTTAGTGGTGTATTTGAGGGCGTTGGTCAAAAAATTCTCCAGGATCTCATGGATGTGGTGCTGGGTTGATAGTACCGCCGGTGTGTCGGGGTGGATTTCGGTGGTTAATTCCAGCTGCCGGTTATGCGCCTCGGAGATGAAGTCGGACTTAAGCTGCTCAAGGAGCTTAGCGGGCGAGACCGGCGTCAGCTGGATCGGAATTGAATCATTTTGAGCTTCCGAAAGAGTGGTGAGGTCATGCACAATGCCAGCTAAAAACACCACGTTCCGATGGGCCTTCTCCAAGAGCGTCGCCTGGCGTTCGCTGAAGCTTTTGCGTTCAAGCAAGGCCGTCGAGAGCGCCGCCTCCGCGATAGTCAGCGGCGTGCGCAGCTCATGTGATGCCACCGAAATGAACTCTTCGCGCTGCTCATCAAGCGAGTGTTCCTTGGTGATGTCCCGGCAGATCACCACGTATTCAATGTCGTTATTGCTGTCGCCGGCCGGCACCGGCATCACTGTCACGTCCAGGTTAACCGGCCGGCTGTTCGTGTCAATGACGCTCAGGTCGCGGCGCACCTGCGGGGCATCCCGGACCGCTAGCAGGTCAATCAGTTCGTCAGGATGGTTGCTGCGCCGCAGGGCCAGCACATCGGTGAGCTTGCGGTTGATGGGGTCGGCGCCGCTCGGAATCAACACCCGGCCGGCCTCATTCACGATGAGCACACGGCCCTTGCGGTCGAGCACGTAAATGGCTTGATTCAAACTGTTGATCAGGCCAGTGAGCCGCCGGCTCTTCAGGTCATTCTCGCGGCTGATTGACTTGAGTAAGGCATGTTCTTCGCGCTCGGTATGGGTCAGGCGCTCGGCCAGCACGCCCAGCAACAAAATCACCAATATCCCAATGTAAGCACTTTGAAAACTATCGAACGTCAGCGGTACAAATGTCGGCCGCACCGCCACGATCGCGATTAACACCGCCTCCACCCCTGCCACAATCAGCACCCCAACCAGCCCGTACCGGTAGGCTGCCGTTAGCACCAG
>DATDME010000097.1:0-24658 GCA_036518915.1 Candidatus Saccharimonadia bacterium
AAGCAAGGATCCCGCGAAACGCCTAGACCGCGCCGCGGCCCGCAAAATGGCTACCACCGCCATCATGGATGAACGCGTACAGCGCGACATCCGCAACCAAATGACGAGTAACCTGGCCGCCCAAGCCCGCGAAGCCGGCACCAATAAAGTGCTTGACCAATTCAATTCCGCCGAGGCTGCCGCTCTTGGTATCGAACGCGGCGAAGCCAAGGCTGCCCAGGAATTAATGAAACAGCGCAGCGATGAACTCATGGCCGAGGGCCTTAGCCGCCCTCGTGCCGACGCGGAAACCCGTCGGCTGGTCAACGGCCCCCAGGGCCAGCAATATGTGCAAGGCCAGATCGCCCGCAAACGCAATGAAGCCGCCGTTTTCGCTGGCGCCCAGGCCACAGCCGCCAGCATCATCACGCCATTTAGCGTCGTCAAAGCCAACCAGGCCACCATCGACCGTGTCGCCACCGAACAAAATATTCAGGCCGAGACGGAGCGCATAGCGGCTTCTATGGCAAAATCTGGAGCGCCCGTTGATATGGCCCGCGCCCGCGAACTGGCCGAACAGTCTGTCGCCCGAGGCGCCCGGCTCTCCGCTACCGGAGCGGCTATATCCGGCAGGCGCAACCAGAATGCCGCCGCCGTTACCAGCCGCAGCATTGGCCAAGAGGAAGCCCGTGATCTGGCCATCGCCGGCAAGATTAACCAACGCCAAATAATTGAAGATGAGCGCTTCCTGAACGCCCAAAAGGATGAGGTGGCCCGCTCTAGCATCAACGAGGTTGTGGTTGACCGCAAAACCGGCAAGCGCACCGTCGTACAAGGCACCATCAATACCATCAACCTCAACAAAGACAACATTGCCGGTCTGCGCCAAGCCGCCGAGAAAGCCTATGAAAACGGTGACCTGGCCACCTTCCTGGCCATTGGTGAAAGCTTGGCCCGCAATGGTGGTGGTAGAGACGAAATTACGAAACTGCAAGTAGATTTATTCGGTCGCACCAACAGCCAGCTGATTTCCGAATCGGCTATGCAAAAAGCCAAAGAGCGCTTCGGCGAAAACTTCGACCTGGCGAATTTCAATAACTTGTTCGTCGCTAAAGTTAACCGCAGCGCCCGGCCGGACGCGTACTTGCCCCCAGATATTGCCTTCGACGAGATGTCGCCGGCCGCTGCTCGCCAGCTTGATAAGCGTGGCTGGGGCCATTTCCTCAGGTGGATTGGTGACCGCGAACGCCGATCCCGTCTGCCGGCAAGCGATGCAGCGCACGTCAGCAAAGAAGACTACAACCGCAACCTCAATGAAGCTGTGGCCGCTATCAACGAAACCTTGGTCAGCACGCGGGCACGGGAGGACCTGGAGTCCAATCAGTTCGACCGCATGCGCGAATTCGCGTTCGACTGGAATCGCGCTACCAAACGCTATACAGCCTTCGACGGCACCGAAATCACCAACCGCACCGACCTGGAAGCCGCCATCGCCAGAGCCAAGGCTGCCGGTAAAAAACACCCCGTCAAAGTCCGCACCGACCTCGTCACCGGTCGCGAAGTCCCCATCAGGGATTCGGCTTACGACTTCCTCCTCGAGACCCTGCGCAACGAAATGCCATAGCCACGCTCAAGTACTTGCTGGAATCACTCATGGAGCAGCTGCATTAATCACCCCAGCTTGGCCTCCGCCCCAATTTAGCGTAAGCTTTAATTATCAAGTGGGATGATGGAGTGAGCCGGGGAGCGTGCCGGGGCCTTCGGGTCCAGGTCACCCGCACAAGGTATGGGGCAGTACAAAGTACCGCAAAACGTTGAGGCCGAAGATCACATCTTAGGCCCGCTGACGTTCAAGCAATTCATCTACATGATGGTTGGGGGCGGCTGGGCCATCTTGTGCTTTGCTGTCTTTCGCACGGTACCCTTTGCGATGGTAGTGATTGGCTTGCCGCCCACCCTGCTGTTCTTACTCTTGGCCTTCTTCCGCCGCGACGGGCAAGACTTTGAACACCTCCTGGTAGCAATGGTCGGATTCTTTTCCGCCACGCATTACCGGCTGTGGGTCAAAGAGCCGGTCGCCGAGACCTTCCACATTACCCCCACGCCCCAGACCGCCGAAATTAGCCAGCGCAATCCCGCCCAGGTCATCAGCGAACTCGAAAAGCTGGCCACGCTGATTGATTCGCGCGGTTGGAACATCCCCGTCAGCCAGGACACCGGCAGCCACCTCACCATGCCTACCACGCAGCACCAGGAGCGGATTGTGGCGCCCGTCGCCCCCAAACCCACCGCCAACGACGCTCCGCACTCCGACATGCTCGACCTGCAGCATAGCCCGCTTGCCCAAGACCTCTCCAAGCTGCTCGAACAATCGGCCGCCGAAGTCCGCCAGCAAGCCGTCGCGCAAATGACCAACCCGGCGCCCGCCCAAGCCGGCATGCCCGCGCCGGCCGCCGCCGTCGCCGCGGGGACTGCCGCCACCAGCCAGGTGCCCATCACGGCCAGCGTCAGCCACTTCACCAACCCGGCGGCCGCGCCCTCGGTGGCGCCGGCGCCGGCCTACGCGCCTACCCAGCCCCTTCAAAGCATAAGCGGCGTGACAGCCGCGCCGTCCAACGATATACTAAGGCTAGCCACGCAAAGTGAGGGACTCAGCGTTGCATCGGTTGCCGCGCAAGCCACGCGCATCAATCCGATGACGGTGCCGCTAACGCCGGCTGCCCCAGCGCCCGCCGCCCCCACCGCGCCCAGTGGACCAATGGTGGAGCAACAATAGCCATGGCAGCGGATACCTCCGGCAAATTAGGCAAAAGCACCCAGCAAACGCTCTTAATCTCCGAGATTAAAGACGGCGTGGTTGTGTTGCGCGACGGTTCCATCCGCGGCGTAATCCTCGGCAGCGCCATCAACTTCGAGCTCATGAGCACCCAGGAACAAGAGGGCATTGAATACGCCTACCAGGGCTTCCTCAACTCACTTCATTTCCCGATCCAAATTGTGGTGAAAAGCCAGCAAATTGACCTATCCGCCTACATCGAAAAGCTAGAAACCCGCCGCAGCGAACAACCCAACGAGCTCCTGGGCGCCCTCATGGACGACTACATCGCCAACATCAAAGCCCTGGTCCAAGAAGTTAACATCATGGACAAGCAAATTTATGTGGTGGTGCCGTACTTCCCGCCGCTGGTTGAGCAAAAGCAAAACCTGGTGACCAACCTCAAGAACGCCTCCGCTATGCCGCCGGAGATTACCGTCGGCGAGGAACAGTTCCGCCAGTACAAGCAAGAGCTCAGTGAACGCATGGCCCTCGTCACCAGCGGCATGACGCAAATGGGCGTGCGTGCCATCGCCCTGGGCACCCAAGAACTTGTTGACCTCTACTATACCTGGTACAACCCCGACGTCGCCCAAAACCAGAAGCTCATTGACGTTAACCAGCTCACCACTCCTGTTGTTACCAAGGGTGAGGGCCAAGCGCCGCATAATCCGCTCCCCGGGAGTCCGTTCTAATGGGTACGAATCTCGCACACGGCGCATTACAGCGTCGCTCCTTCCGGCTCGCAGTCGTCGTACGTCAAGTACGTCTCCTTTGCGATCCTCAGTCGTTCCTTGCACTGCATCCGTGCGCGAGATTCGCAAAGGAGAACATCTCGTAATGGGACTCCTCGGACCATCGCGCCCCAAAATGACCCCGCAGCAGATTGAGGGCTTTCAGCGTGTGCAGGAGCAGCGCGAAGCCGAGCTCATCTACCGCCAGGGCATTATTACCATGCGCGACCTCATCGCGCCGCCCAGCCTGGAAGTCAACGCCAACTACCTGCGCCTCGGCAAGCGCTACGTCCGCACCATTTATGTTTACGGCTACCCGCGCCAGGTGTTCACCGGCTGGCTGTCGCCCATCATCAACCTCGATGAAGTCATTGATATCTCGCTGTTTATCTACCCAGTTGAGTCGCGCATCGTCCTAGAAAACCTGCGCAAGAAGGTTGGCCAGATGGAAGCCTCGTACCAAATCAACGAGGAGAAGGGCAAAGTGCGTGACCCTGGGCTCGAGGCCGCCATCCAAGACGCAGAAGAGCTGCGCGACAAGTTGCAAGTAGGGGAGGAGCGCTTCTTCCGTTTCGGTATGTACCTCTCAATGTACGCCGACTCCATCGACCAAATGACCGACTTGGCGCGCAAAATCGAGGGCATCTTCGGCCAATCATTGGTGTACACCAAGCCCTCCACCATGCAGATGGAGCAGGGCTTTAACTCCACCACGCCCCTGGCCACCGACCAGCTGCAAATCTCCCGCAACATGAACACCGGCGCCCTCAGCACGAGCTTCCCATTCACCTCCGCTGAACTCAGCCGCAACGAGGGCATCCTGTACGGCCTCAACCGCCACAATAACGGCCTCGTGCTCTTCGACCGCTTCTCCCTGGAAAACGCCAACATGGTGGTGTTCGCTAAGTCTGGCGCCGGTAAATCCTTCGCCATTAAGCTCGAGGCCCTGCGCTCGCTCATGATGGGCACCGAAGTCATTGTGATTGACCCAGAAGACGAATATAAGCGCCTCTGCGAGGCCGTCGGCGGCACCTACTTGCGCCTGTCATTGGCCAGCCAAACCCGCATCAATCCGTTCGACCTGCCGCGCGTCTTCGACCAAGACGAGGCCGACAACGCCCTGCAAGCCAACATCATCACGCTCCACGGCCTGCTCCGCTTGATGATCGGTGGCGCCACCGTTAACAACACCACCGGCGCCACGACCACCACCGCGCTCACCCCGGCCGAAGATGCCGACCTCGACGTCGCCATCATCAACACCTACGCCCGCGCCGGCATAACCCGCGACCCGCTGACCCACGGCGCCACGCCGCCCACCATGAACGACCTCTACAACACCCTGGCCAGCATGACCGGCAACGGGCCAGACCTCGCGCTGCGCCTGCGCAAGTTCACCACCGGCACATTCAGTGGCATCTTCAGCGAGCAGTCGAACGTGGAAATTGATAACCCCTTCCTGGTGTTTAACATCCGCGACCTTGAAGACGAGCTGCGCCCCATCGGCATGTACATCGTGCTCAACTACATTTGGAACAAAGTTAAAAGTGACCGCCGCAAACGTCTGCTCATCGTGGACGAGGCTTGGCAGCTCATGAAGTATGACGACTCCGCCAACTTCATGTTTAGCCTCGCCAAGCGCGCCCGTAAATACTTCCTGGGTCTCACCACCATCTCCCAAGACGTGGAAGACTTCTTATCGAACAAGATGGGCCGGGCCGTGGTATCTAACTCATCACTTCAGCTGTTGCTCAAGCAGGCGCCCTCAGCTGTGGACATCATCGGCGAAACCTTCAAGCTCACCAACGAAGAAAAGAACCGCCTCACCGAATTCCCCGTTGGTGAAGGCCTGTTCTTTGCCGGTCTCAACCACGTCATCATCCGCATCCTGGCCTCCGAGACCGAAGCCAACCTCATTTCCACCAGCCCCGCTGAGCAGTCCGCCGAAGGCCAGCCCAGCGCGGACGCAGATGAAGCGCAGGAGGAAGCGTAATGCGCGCAAAGCTGTACAAGCAAACGCCCGACGAGCCCAAGGTCAGCGGCGGCTTTAAGCATATCGGCGGCAATGCCGACCACATCCTCAAACCAGGCTCGATCAAAGAGCAGATGCACGCGCTGCCCGAACCGGAGGCCGGTGGCAGTCACGCCCCCGAGCACCACATTCCCACGCAGCGCTCCGGCCCACAGGCCGGCCAGGAAACACCGCTCACAGCTGATGACGGCGCTTCCAAAATGGTCGCCGGGGGGGCGCTACCAGAACCCGAAAACAACCACAGCCGCTTGACCGCCCAAGACACTGGCGGCGGCCCGTCCGGCGGCGGCCCGTCCAGCAGCACCACCGGCGCCGCCAGTAACGCCCAACCGAGCAGCGGCAGCGACCCCAGCCTGCTCCACGAGCCGGCCCATTCCAGCAGCCCCTCCAGCCCAGGTCCCCGGCCCGGCTCCGGCAGCGACCCCAGCCTGCTGCGCGAAGATCCCATCGGCACTCCTGCCTGGGGTACACCCACCGAGCCGGCCAGCCAGCGCAACAACCGCTCCCGCAACTTACGCGACCGCGAACTCGACCCAGCGTTGCAGGAATTTGCCAAAACCAGCGACGGCCGCAGCAACGCCGGCGCTCTTCGCCAGGCTGCCCTGCAGATGTCCGGCGGCCGCCACTTCAACCGCACCCAGGGCCTAATAGGCACCGCCGTGCTCGCAATTGTGATTATCTTAAGCAGTTTGTTCTCGTTTAATTTCCCAAGCTTACAACTCACTACGCTCGTGGAAAACGCTACCAAATATGGCATGAAGCGGATGCTTTACACTTCAAACGAGCGCAAAGCCAAAATACTCAAACAATACTTTAAAGAACGCATGTTGCCAGGCAGCAGTCAAACCGACTTGCACCTGCAAAACTACAACACCTCGTTACTTGGCCAACTATATTCCACGCTCCGCGACAGCGACTTTGAACAGCGGCTCCAAAAAAGTGGCATTAAGATTACCTACGGTGATCCCCAAAACCCCCGCGTCAGCAAGATTCTGCGTATCGAATATTTAAACCAAGCCGTTGACCCCGGCAATTTTAGCGCCTCCTACGACCTCACTTTTCAAAAAAAGGCTGCTCGCAACGAGGTTAAACGCATTGTTAACAACGCCTACCGAGATGAATCCTCCTTTAAGCGCCTCATTGTACGCCGTCGCATCACGCATTACTTAGGCGTCAACTGGCACTGGTTTGACCCTATCAAGCAGCCGCTAAAAGCCGCCCGCGTCAAAGCCGCTAATATGCTGGTGGAGTTCCTCGTCGAAAAATCGCCGTTTGCAAAATCGGCCCTCATAAAAGTTATTGAAATGCTCACCGGCGAAGATCTCGGCCAAAAGATATCCCAAGAAGTCGCCCAAAAAATAGCCGAGGAAACCAGCAAAGAAGCCGCCGAACATATCGTTGATCACGAAGTTTTAAGAAAGATAGAGGCAAAAGTCATCTCCGACGCCATGGAAAAGGCGATTGGCATGACCAGCAATCCCGTTGGCTGGGCCATTCTAGCCGTTAATTCAATCTGCGTCTTCGATAAGGTCAGCAATGAGGGCTATCCCACCTACGTCCAACTCGTCGAAGACAAAGCCACGGGCGAATACGGGGCCGCTGGCGCCGAAATGGTCTCACGCATGAGCCAGCTCAATAGTGGGCAAACCAACGGCACCGCGGTTGATGCCTTCTTCGGCGGGGTCATGGTCGACAGCATTGGCCGCGACTGGTCCATGGCCGCCAATGTTCAACGCGCGAACGGGCGGGTAGTACCCTTCACGCCCACCGACGACTGCACAACAATTACAGAGATCTGCAACAGCAAGCGCCCAACTGTCATGGCCCTCATGACTACTACCGGCAAAGCCCTGTTGGCACTCAAAGAAGTCAACGATTTTAACTTCCTGAAATACATCCCGGGTATTCCCGAGGGAATAGCCAGCGGATCTCAGTCCCTAAGCCAAGGTACATTGCGGCTCATCTGCACCGCCTGGAACAAGGTCTCCAACTATGTTATTGATAATGCCACTTCTGTTGCCCTAACTACCAGCCCGCTCTGGCAAGTCCTAAAGTCTACTGGCGTCGTTGATTGGGCACAAAAATACTCCGACAAACTATCAAAAGAGTATGTAATTGACCCATTGCTAAGCAGTATTCTCATGCCACCAGTAGTCGACGGTGGCACCCGCGGCCCCGCCCGAGGCAACGCCACCGTCGCCGGCACTATCGCCATGGGCAACCTGAACATGCGCGATGAGTTTGGCACCCTCGACCCCAACACCGCCGGCGACTACCAAGCCGCCCAAAAAGCCAAGCTATCACCGGCCGATGCCACGGCCCTAAACCGCGCCGCCGACCAAGAGCTTGCCGACGAGTTCCACAGTCTGCCCTGGTGGGAACAACTCACCACCACCGACTACGCCTTTGCACCCATGAACCAAGTGATCGCCAGCCTGCCAAGTTCCCCGCAAGTCGCCGTGCTCCGGTTCGGTAACTTCCTCAGTGCCACCATCTCACCCCACGCCATCACCAACCTTATGAGCGCGGTTGCCCACTTCTTCACTAACCTTTCCACGCCCAGCGATGCCGCCGTCTCCGACTACCCTGAAATGTATGTCGGCATCACCCCATATGGGCCAAAACCCAAATGCATCGATAACAGCCCAATCCTATCTGACGAAACCACTTCCGGCTGTACCGACGACGCCAAGAATAAAATCAGCTTTGTGAAACACGACACCGGCAATATCTGTAGCCTCATGGCTGGCCCGCTCAATTATTCCGTAAACCGACAAACCGCCTCGCTGCCGGCCGAGTGCGGCTCACAACCGCCAGTTAATCTGGGGCTCGGCGGTAAGTGGCTGTCCGGCGCCAGTTCCATTGAGCACAAAGAGCAAGACTTTGGCACCTGGCGCGGCTCACCCACCGGCATCGTCGGCACCTGGAGCGACAACTCCGCCGAATGCCAGGCCACCCAGTGCGCTCTCAGTGGTTACGACGATTGGAACGGCGCCGTTGACGCCGCCATCGGTGGCTTCTACGGCGGCGAAAGCTGGCAGAGTGCCGCCAGCGGCGCCTACGACACCCGCTTCCGCCAAGCCCTGCAACAGATTTATGCCCACTGGGGCAGCAAAACCATTGTCTTTATCCGCTTTGCCCACGAATTTAACGGCGACTGGTACGACTGGAAGGTCACCAGCGGCAACGTCGATGCCTTCAAGACCACCTGGCAGCATGTGCATCAAATGGTCAAGGAAGAGCTGATCGACAAGGGCAAGAACGCCCAGCTCGTCTGGAGCCCCAACGACGGCAACCACAGCGACGCCACCGCCGAACAAATGTGGCCGGGCGACCAATATGTAGACGTCGTCGGCGTTGACTCCTACGGCTGGGAAGGTGACACCGCCGCCCCCACCGCCGGCTCCATCGACAACCCCCGAGGCATTGAGATGTGGCGCCAGTTCGCCCAAAAGCATGGCAAGCCCATGAGCTTCCCGGAGTGGGGCACCGACCCATCGCACACCTACGACGAGCCCCAATACATCAAAGACATGAATACCTTCATGACCCAGCATGCCGGCAGCGGCCCCGGCCAAATCATCTACGACGTCTACTTCAACGCCTGGGGCGCCGACAAAATCTACCCCGATACGAGCGTTCCAAACTCGGTGAGCATGTACAAATCACTCAAGTGGGGACAGTAGGCCAATGAACCGCCTTTCCCGCATTGTAACCATCAGCTCAGTGGTTCTCATAACCTTAATGCCCAATGGCTCCGCCCTTGGCATTAGCGACTTTGATGCCGTCGTCCGTGGTCAAGATTGGTACAGCCAGGAAGACCTCACCACCAACTGTTCCACCGGCGCCACGAGCGGCACCGGCAACCTCTCCATTACCCTCTCCGGCAAAGATAATGCCGAAAAAGTTTGGAACTTCCTAATTCAACAGGGCTTTACCGAGGTACAAGCCGCCGGCATCATGGGTAACTTTGAGGCTGAATCTGGCATTGACCCAACCATCAATGAGCGCGGCAAAGGCGTACCACTCAACAACCCCACCCCAACCGCCGGCGTCGGCTTTGGCCTCGCCCAGTGGACACCCGCTAGCCGCCAGAAGGGTCTCACCGATACGGCCACCAAGATGAACGTGCCCGTCAACACACTCGAGCCCCAGCTGGCTTGGTTCATGACCGAAATCACCACCGACCCCACCTATAAGGCCACCACACCGGCAGTAAAAGCCGCCACTACTGTCCGCGACGCCACGGAAGCCTTCGTACGCCTGTTTGAGCGGCCGCTCGTCATCAACGAAAACACGATTACCGCCCGCACCGCTAACGGCCAAAAATTCCTGGATACTTACGGCACCGGCGCCACGCCAAACGGCGCCACCGGCAACGCGGCCGCCGCCGGCGCCTGTGGCACGACCGGCGGCGCGGTCGTTGGCAGCATCACCAAGACCGCCATGGGTGATTACACCTGGCCCAAGCCGGACTGCCGTCAGACCGTCAATACCGAAGTACGCAATTCCTGCCGAGCCGACGCGCGTGACGCCTACGTGCGTGACGCTGACGTTAAAACCGGCGACGAGCCGCTTACTGACTGCGGTAATTTCGTCGGCACCGTCATGCGCAAGAGCGGCGCCGACCCCAACTATCCCGTTATCGGCACCACCACTCAAATTGCATACGTACGAGCCCACACAGAAAAATATAAGGTCTTTGAAAACCCCACGGATATCAACCTGCTTCAGCCGGGTGATATTCTCATTTACGACCAGGGCGGCGGCGCCAACGGCCACACCATGATTTACCTAGGCAAGGATGGTCGCGACTTCCCGCGCGCCGATGCCTCCTGGCACGGACACACACCGCAGATGAACGACGCTGGCGGTGTATTATGGATCTTAAAACAGCCAAACCGGGTTGCCGCCCGGGTACTTAAGTAGGGAAGAGGACGACATAATGAACACGAGCAACGTCATTCCCAAAGCGCTCACCGCCTTTGGCGCCATACTCGCTTGCGGCCTCGTCTTGCTTGGCTACAACTGGGTCATCAACCTCGGTAAAGGCACCGTCAAACTTACCACCGTCCCATCCGATGCCACGGTCAAGATTGATGATAAAATCTCCGCCAAACCTGGCGACATCAAACTCAGCCCTGGCACGCACATCTTAGTGGTTTCCCGTACCGGATTTGACAGCAAATCCTTAACCGTTACCATTCAGCAGAACGAAATTCAGAGTCAAACCGTCGTACTGACACCCAATTCCACAGCCGGCCAAACGTACATCAACGACCACCCCGACGAGCGCCAAATTGGTGAAGGTCAGGCCGGCGCCATCACCGACCAGCAAGGCAAAATCATCACCGACCAAAACCCCATTTTGCGCATCCTACCCTACAAGGGCAAAGATTTCGTAATTGGGTACGGCATCTCCCAGGCCCACCCCGACGACCCACACGCCGTCGCCATTTACATTGATACCCCAAAGCCCAATTTTGCCCCCGATGCCCGTACCAACGCCCTCAAGTGGATTGCATCGCAGGGCTATGACCCCAACACATTAGAAATAATTTATCGGTACAACAACTAACATGCCACCAACACGCAACCAATCCAACGCCCGGTTGATTCTCTTCATCATTGTAGCTATCGTCGTCGTGCTCATAATTGCGCTAGCGGTTGTCCTCAAGTCCAATAGCACCAATATTGCTTTCAATACCCCCATGCCAAGTCTCACTCCTGTAGCTACGCCCCTCACCAATCCCAGCCCGTCCACCTTGCCAAAAGCCCCGCTCCAACCCACCTTTACCGGCTTTAACCTGCTAACCAACCACGGTCTCACGCAACACCAACTTAACGACGTTACGTTTTCGCTCACCAAGTTTGCCCGCACGCTCAACAATCAGCCGAGCAGCATGATTATCGCCGTCGTCCCGGGCACCGTTACGCCCGGCGACTATGGCCCCGACCACTCCTACGATGTTCTCAACTTCAAGATAGATGCCAGCAGCAATGCCCAGTACCTCGTTAGCGTCAAATACTTCAACGTAACTTCGGCCGATACCACTGTAGCCAATCTATCGGGCAAGGCCATTTATAATTCCGGTACTGTTGATACCTATGCCGGCATTGGCAACTAGCCAATCGTCACAGACAAGCGTGTACCGGCCTCTACGCGGCCCTCAAGGGTCTCCAACAGCTCCAGCTGCCGCAGTCGCAGCTCGCCGGCCACACTGGCGCTCGGCGTCACAATCCTGAGCACACCCTGGTGCAGCTGCTTCGCCCGCGCCCGGCCCGGATACCAGCTATCCAGCACGCTCTGCGCAAACTCCAGGGTGTCCTGGCGGTCCATGCCCAGCTCCTGACGCTTACGCTCAAAGTACGCTGGGTCAATCATGTGACGCTCCCGCCGCATCGGCCGCATCGGCCGCAGCACCTTGGTCTTCAGTGTAAATGATGCTGTGCGCCGTCGTAAATTCTTTGGCGATAGCGTCGGCGTCGGTGGTCGTAATTACCGTTTGGTAACCGGCCAGCCGATTGAGTAAATACGCCCGACGCTGCTTATCAAGTTCACTAAACACGTCATCAAGCAGCAGTACCGGCCGTATCCCGGTGGCTGCCTCGGCGTAGGTCAGCTCAGCCAACTTCATCGCCAATATAATCGTGCGCACCTCGCCCCGCGACGCTACCGCCATCACCTCGCCGCCCTTAAACCGCACCGCAAAATCTTCCCGGTGCGGGCCAATGGTGGTAAACCCGGCGCCCAGATCCCGCGCTAAATTTCGCTCCAGCGTGGATAAGAATTCAGCCGCGTAGTTGCCCGGCACACTCGGCAGGTACTTAAGCTCAAGCGCCGCCGCCTCACCGGCAATATCGGCGTACAAGAGGGGAGTGGAACGGTTGAGCGCTTCTAGTAACTGCTGCCGCCGCTCATAGATGGCCACCGCCAGCTCCGCCAGCTTAATATTCCATGCAAATAATTGGTCTTCTGGCGGGTGGCCCCAGGTTTTGTCAAGCAGGGCATTGCGCTGCTTCAACGCCCGCCGGTACCGCTGCAGCGTCAGCAAGTATTGCCGGTCGGTTTGGCAGAGCAAAAAATCCAGGTACCGGCGGCGACCCTCCGGCGGACCCGCCAGCAAACTCAGTTCGCTCGGCTCAAACAGCGTCACTTGAATCTGGCCGACGTGTGCTGCCAACGCCCGCTTCACACCGTCATGCGTGATTTTCTTCGTGACCGCGCCGGTCGTGAGCGCCATGCCCAGGGCATATTCCACCTCACCCCGCACCACAATCCGGCAGTGATCTTGCCCGTGGCGCACCAGGTCGCGATCCTTGGCCCGAAAGCTCTTGGTGGACGCCAAAACGTAGATGCCCTCGAGCAAATTCGTCTTGCCCGAGGCATTCGGCCCCACCACCAGCGTAACATCCGGATGCAGCTCAAACGCCGACCGTTCGTATGACCTGAAGTTCGTTAACTCCACCCGCTGCAGTTTCATGGCTCAACCCAACCCGAAAGAGCGGTTTAGCTGGTGATACAGACCAAGGAGAACCGAGTACCGCAAACGAGCCGTACTAAAACGTACGGTGAGTGCGGAACGCACGGTTCGACGATGGTATGTGCGCCAGCTAAACCGCGTCACGTGCGTAGGGGCATAATAATGTGAATATAATCATCCGCCGCGCCCTCTCCCGCCGGCGATAGCACACAAGCCCTATCCTTGCCGCTCGTGGCAAACGTGACACGCGGCGTCTTAATTACCCCCAATGCGTCTGTCAAATAGCGCGCGTTAAGCGATACCTGGGCGTCATCGCCGGCCACCTCACAATCCGCCGATGAAGTATTGCCGCCCACCTCCGAATCACTACTCATCACGCTCACTTGGCCCTCAGCCCGCACATCCAACCGCACGCTGCCGGCACTTTCCCGGGCAAACAGGCTGGCCACCTTGGTAATCCGCGTAAACTCGGCCACATCAATCTCAAACGAGCTCTCGGCCTTATCGGGGATGATCCCCCGGTACTGCGGGAACTGGCCCTCAATCAGCCGCGACACCAGCTCAATATCGCCCAACCGAAACATAACCTGGTTTTCGTCGAGGTATAATTCAGCGTCGCCGCTGGCGTCGCCCAGCAAGCGGGCGAGCTCTTGCATGGTGCGGGCCGGCACAATGACCGACATGTGTTCGGGCACTTCGCCCTCAAGCTCAATGCGCTTCTCCGCTAAACGGTAAGAATCAGTCGCCACCAGGTACAAGTAATTATCCTCAGTATACAAGTAGACGCCCGCCAGCACCGGCCGGGCCTCGTCGGCCGACGCGGCCACCACCACCTGGGCCAGGGCCTCCTTCAAAGCAGCCGCGGATAATGTGAGTACCGGATCTGTCGTAACAGTGGGGATTTCCGGGAACTCCTCGGCCAAAATCCCATTCAATTTTGATTCAAAATTGGGCGTTTTGACCGCTAGTAGCGTATCGTTGCCACTCAGCTCGATCGTCCCGTGGGGTAGGGAAGACACAAACTCCGCGAACAGCCGGGCGGGCACCGTTACTGAACCTTGCTGCTCAACCTTAGAACCCACCCAGTAATTAATGCCGATCTCTAAATTAGTCGCCGATAACCGCAACCGGTTGCCATCAGTCGCTAGTAAGACGTTAGACAGAACTGGCAAGCTGGCCCGGGCTGATACTACCCTCCCGACACTTGAAAGTGCCCGCGATAGGTTCTCCTGTGTCAAACTGAGTCTCATTGGTTCTCCCCATCTTCTGTCTTATTAAAAATATATCTCAAACTAGTAATCATAATAGTAAGGCCTGTGCATACTGGGTAAAAGTCATTTTGTGGCTTAAGGGCGAAGAAACAACGTTTATGCTTATTGGGAAAACTGGGGGAAGGCCAGAGGACGGAGCCTGGTAAAGCCTGTGTAAACCCTCAAGCTCGTTCCAAGTTGCTTGTGGTGATCCCCATATTCCGCACATGGTTTTCACTGGTAATCCCCAACAGTTGTCCCCAAATTGTGAATAAACTGGTTATGCTCTTTAAGCCGACAGTGACCCAAGGCGCTCGCGGATGGCGGCCACGTTCGAGCGCAGCGTGTCATCAAGCTCAATTTGCTTTTCAATCTTTTGCACCGAGTGCATGGCGGTGGTGTGGTCCCGGCCACCGACGGCCGCGGCAATCTTCGGGAAGCTCATGTCCATTTCGTGGCGCATGAGATACATAGCCACCTGCCGCGGCACCACAATTTCTTTATCGCGCTTGGCGCCGGTAATGTCGGCCGGCTGCAGGTCAAAGTACGAGGCTACGCGTTCAATCACGGTTTTGGCTGTCACCGGCTTCAGCTTGGGCCGGGCCGCCGCCTCACTGGCCAAGAGCTGCCGCACCCGGTCGAGCGTGGGCTGCACATTGTTGTGCTCGCAGTCCGCCAGCACCTTGGTGAGCGTGCCCTCCAGCTCGCGGATATTCGATTGCGCGTGCCGGGCAATAAAATCAATTACCTCCAGTGGCATCACCAGCCCTTGCCCGGCCGCCTTGGCTTGAATAATGGCCTGCCGCGTCTCAAGATCTGGCGGTTGGATATCCACCGTAATGCCCATCTCAAACCGGCTAATCAGCCGGTCTTCTAACATCGTCAGGAGTTTCGGCGGTTTATCGCTGGAGATAATAATCTGTTTGTTGGCCTGGTGCAGGGCGTTGAAGGTATGGAAAAATTCATCTTGCGTCTTTTCCTTGCCGACCAAAAACTGCATGTCATCAATGATCAACACATCGACATTACGGTACTTATCCGTGAAGGCCGAATTCTTTTTCTTCTGAATGGCCTCAATGAACTCGTTCGTAAAACTTTCGATGCTCACGTACTCAATGCGCTTGCTCGAGTCACGGCGCAAAATCTCGTTGCCCACAGCCTGCATTAAATGCGTTTTGCCCAAACCCACGCCGCCGTAAATAAACAGGGGATTGTACTTGGTGCCTGGCGACTTGGCCACCGCCTGGCAGGCAGCATGGGCAAAGTCGTTGCTTGATCCCACCACGAACGTTTCAAACGTATAGCGCGGGTTGAGGTTTGAGCGGGGCGGGGGAGCGGTGGGAATGGCGGTTTGCTCGCCCACGGTTTTCACTTCGGAGCGCTTGGCGTTGGCGTGCATCGTCACCGTACGCGTGGGCTGGGCTGCCGGCTTGGTGGCCCCCAGGCTACTCACTTTATATTCCACCGTCTGAATCGACTGGTCCGCCCGGGCCAGCGCCGTCTTAATCTCGGTGTGGAATTTATCCTCTAGCCATTTCTTGGCAAAGGCATTGGGCACCGCCACTACCACGTGGCCATCTTCCTTCGACAGGATATCGGTTTGTTTAAACCAGGTCTTAAAGTTGGCCTTGGTCACCGAGACTTCCAAGTCTCCGAGCACAGACAGCCACAACCCCTTCACATCTTGCATGTGTTACACCACTCCTCAAACGATATCTCTAATGATAGAGATCAAACTGCTTATCCACAACGATGACATTTACCCAAAAATCTCGTCCAACTTATGCACAGATGTCCCCGCACAACAGATATGTGCCCGGTGGAAAACCCTGGGGAAACGTGGGGAAAACGGTGGGGAGAGGTGGGGGAAAGCCTGATACTTACGGGGACTATTTTTTAGGAACAAGAAAGCCACAACGATCGTGCAGAGGCCAATAACCTGTATGAAATTGCCTCCGACGATTACATCCAAAAATGTTTGATAGCGCTGAAAATCTAGCCACCCAAAGCCGACGCCAAAAGCCGTCACAAATTGAAAGATAATGCTGAGCGCCAGGACAACCGCGAGCAAAATGCCCCAAAAATTGCGGAGCTGAAAGAAAAACCTTTCACCGTTGACCTGGTTTTCGGCGCTATCGGCCTTAGCCGCGTCAAGTCGCGCTTTTATTTGAGGGGGATCGTATTTATTTAGCCGGTTTCTTGCCATGGCTGAGGTCGACCTTGCGATATCCGATCACCTCAGCGGATACTTTAAAGATATTGGCTAGTTCTTGTTGGGACTTACGGTCATTAATGCGCTCAAAAAATTCCATCGGCACCAAAAGTTCAGCCGCAAAGGCATTGGCCTCTTTCTCCAGTGGGTCCTTGTTGGCCTTACCTAATGCAACCCGAAATAAAACCGCCTTCTGCGGGTCATCCCGGATTTGTTGTTCATGGAGCAGCCAATGACCAAGCTCATGAGCAACAGTAAACTTGCGACGGTTCTCCGGCTCAGTTTCATTTACATACATAATCGGCTCACCGTCTTCAATATTTATGAAACCGGAGACGTTTTCATAATCATCTGGAAACGGCATTTCAACAATTCTAATGCCAGAGTTGCGCGCAATTTCATATACGTCAACGGGAGGTTCAAGCACATAGTTATCCTTGAGAACTTGGCGAGCTTTTGCTTGAGCTGCTACCAAACTCATATCGCCTCCTTTAATTACATGGTATCAAACGGTTCTGTATTGTACTACTAAAGTCCAAACTTGACAGAATAAGTGCGCAGATTGACCAATCCAGCCAGATAGCGTAAAATACCCAAGTTATGAAGCGAACATACCAGCCAAAGAAGAGCCGCCGCCAGCGCGTGCACGGGTTCATCGCCCGTATGGCCACCCGGGCCGGCCGCGCTGTTCTCAAGCGCCGCCGCCTCAAGGGCCGCGCTCGCGTCGCCATCTAATTCACCCATAGCAGAGCCGCCCCGCGCGGCTCTCTTGGTTTTGTACTAGATGCATACCAGGCGCATCACGGCGTCGCACCCTCCAGTCCGCAGTCAACGTACCCCATGTACGCCTCCTTTACGGGCTTCGGTTGCTCCTTGCGCTGCATCCTGGTATACATCTCGTAAAGGAGATTTATGTTACCCGCGCCCAACCGCCTGCGCTCGCCCAAAGACATTGCCCGCGTCTACAAGCAGGGCGTGTATGGGGCCGGCGCCAACCTGTTCTCCGTGAAGGCCCTGGCAACCGGCCGGCCCGCCAGCCGCGCCACAGTTGTAGTGTCTAAGAAGATTGATAAGCGCGCAGTCGTCCGCAACCGCCTACGTCGGCAGCTTGTAGAAGCCCTGCGTGCGCATTGGGAGACAGTTCGCCCAGGTTACGATATAGTTATTACGGTGCATAACGATTTCCGTGACACCGCCAGCAGCGACCTGGCCCGTCACCTGCACACTGCCCTTAGTAAAGCCCGCGCCGCCACTGATTAATTTAATAATTTCATCTATGTTTAACACCCTGCTCGTTGAGCCCATTTTTAACCTCCTCGCCCTCATCTACGCCTTTGTGCATGATTTTGGCATTGCCATTATTATCCTGACGATTATCATCCGGCTGATCCTCTGGCCGCTCGTCACCAAGCAGCTGCACTCGCAAAAAGCCCTTCAGGAACTCCAGCCCGAGCTCAAGAAAATCAAGGACAAAGCCAAAGGCGACCGCACCCTTGAAGGCCAGCTCACCATGGAGCTGTACAAAGAGCGGGAAATTAACCCGTTCGCCTCGTTCTTACCGCTTATTATTCAGCTGCCGGTGTTCTTCGCGCTGTTTGTGGTGCTGCGTGATATCGTCAAGCCCGGCGAAATTGCCCACTTGGCTTACCCGTTTGTAAAACAGCTGCCGGCCATTCAGGACATCATCGCCGGCAAGACGGCGTTTCATCCCACCTTGCTCGGCCTGATTGATCTCACCAAGGCTTCGGCGCTCATGGCGGTGTTTGCCGCGCTCGCCCAGTTCTGGCAGACCAAGATGTTGCAGCCCAAGCACCAATCTAATGACTCCCAGGCCCAGGTCATGGCCGGCATGACGTACATTTTCCCGGGCATCACGTTTATTATTGGCCTGTCCTTGCCGGCCGCGCTGTCCCTGTACTGGACCGTCGGCAGCCTGATGGCCGTTTTGCAGCAATATATCGTGCTCCGGCGCGACGTTGAGGAGCTCGAAGAGGGCGTCCTCATCTCTACTCCCAAATCTCACCAAGCTCAGCCGCGGCCGTCCGGCCAGGCTAAAGCTAAGAGATAGGAGGACTCTATGAACTTAACGGCCGAAGTTGCTAAGCAGCGCTTAGAAGAATTAATTGCCTTTATGGGCATCAACGTCGATGCCCGGGCCGAGACCACCGACGACGGCATTGAACTGACGGTGGACAGCACGCCGGCCAGCCCGCGCCTGATTGGCCACCGGGGCGAGACCCTGCGCTCCATTGAGTACTTGGTCAACCAGATGGTCAAACGCCACGATGCCGCCGCGCCCCGGATTCTCATTGATATTGCCGGCTACAAGCAGGCCCGCAAACATTCACTGGAGGAGCTGGCGCATGAAGTGGCCGACCGCGTGAAGGAATCTGGCAAAACTGAGAGCCTCAAGCCCATGAATCCGGCCGAGCGCCGCATCGTGCACATGACCTTGCGCACCATTGACGGCGTCATGAGCGAATCAGACGGCGAGGGCCGCAACCGCCACATTGTGGTGCGCTCTGCTGCGGCCACGGAAGGCGCCGTGACCGAAGCCGAGGCCGAAGCGTAATTTAATCGAGTGCCTGGCGGTACGCTTCGAGCGTCCGCTCGGCCGTCCGCTTCCAGGAAAAGGTCTGTACCCACGCGGTGCCGGCCTTTTTCATGCGCACCTGCTCAGCTTCATCACCCAATACTTCCTCAATCAGATTAGCGAGAGCCTCCGCATCATGGGGGTCAAAATAGCGCGCCGCCTCGCCGCAGGTTTCGGGCAGGCAAGAAGCATTGGCTGCCAGCACCGGCACGCCGTGTGACATCGCCTCCAGCCCCTGCAAGCCAAAACCTTCCGATAACGATGGATACACGTACAGTGCGGCGTGGCGGTACAGGCCGGCCAGCTCTTCGTCGGTCACCTGACCGGTAAATATTACCCGATCGGCCAGATCTAATGCCGCTGCCTGCTGGCGCAGCTGGGTCCTGAAGTAGTCTTCCCGGCCCACTACCACCAGCGCCAGCCAGGCCGGCCGGCGCTGCTGCAATTTGGCCAGCGCCTGTAGGATGAGGCCAACATTCTTATAAGGGTAGCAGTTTCCCACATAAACCACGTATTCGCTCGGTAGGTTAAATCGTTCAATCTTACCCGGTTTGACAATCTCGCCACTCACCGAATTTGGCGCGGCCATAATTTGATTCGCGCGCACGCCATATCGCTCCATGATCTGGCGGCGGACATATTTGGTGGGCGTGAGCACCAACGTTGAACGGGTGACCGACATCCACATCACCCCCCGAAATACCAAGCGCTTTACCAGACTGATGAGCTGTTTCCAGCCCGTATAGCGGCTGGTGTTATACATCAGCAAGGTAAGATCATGCACCGTGGTGATGCGTGGGCCCGACCACAGCACCGGCGCATTCGGCGATGCAAAATGCACCAGATCAGGCTGCAACTGCCGCAGCAAGCGCCACAGCCCCCATTGCTCGCCCAGGCTATAGATAGGGAAGGGCGCCCGCAGCTTGCGGAAGTTATCGGCGCTGGGCGTGTATTCATCGTAATTCTCATCGCCGAGCAAAATCGTATATTGATTCTCGTGGTCGAGCCGCTCAAGCTCGAAGATGACATTCTGGAGATAGCGGCCAATGCCGGTCCAGCGGGCGGGGCCGTACATGCGCGCATCAATCACGATGTGGCGCGGACCGCCTGCGCGCGGCCGTCCGGGTAGCTCCGCCGCCAGCCCGGCCAGCAAGCCGTAACACACCCAAAACTGCGTCAGCAAGAAACCCGAGAACGACTGCGCTTGGACCGTCATGGCCACCACGGCCAGCACCAGGCCCATCAGCCAAACCGCCGCCAGGCCCTGCGCCCGCCGCCAGGCCCAGAGCGCGGCGCCCAGCAGCACCGCCAGGAAAGCGTAAAACAACGTGGCGCCCATCAGGCCGGTTTCGGCCAGAACCTCGTAAAACTGGTTATTGAGCGCCACGACGTCATTGGGCGCGCGCTCGGTGGTATAGCCACGCAGGTACGGCGTGATGCCTTCCACACCCACGCCCCACCAGGGGTTGGAGCGAAAAATCTGCAGCGCTACCCGGCGCATATCGGAGCGTTCTGAGTATGACGGTGTGACAAACAATTTGGTGGAGATTTCTGTCACAAACCGCTGCGGGCCATGGCTGAAGCTGCCGGTGGTGAGGGCCGAAGCCGCGCTTACGTTGGCCACGCTCAGCACCACCAGCGCGAGGCCGCCCACCACCAGTGCCCGGCCGCGCCCGCTCAGGCGGCGGCGCACTCGCGGCGACATCACTGCTATGCCGCCGCCCAGCGCCAGAGCTACGGCTAGTCCAATGAACGCCCCCCGCGACATTGTCAGCCCAAACGCCAGGCCAATCAGGGCCAGGGCCGGCACGAGCCAGCGCCGCCGCACCCCGGCCAGCAAGGCCGCGCCACCCACCAGCAAGGGAATCAGCAGATAATTCGCAAAATACAGCGGCTCGAGCGCCGTGGCCTGGATCCGCGGAAAGCCAAACACCTGGTGCTGGTATTCTGGCCGCAGCCCCGTAAACTGGGCGCTCACGCCCACTGAGTCCGCCACAAACTGGTACAGGCCAAATAGCGCTACCGCGCTGGCGCTCAGCATGAGTACTGTGAACAGCCGGTTCCAATTAATGAGGTTATTGCGGGCCAGGGTATAGAGCGTAAATACCAGCAAGCTCATGATCACCAGCGCTGTCCAGCCGTTAATCAGCTGCAGGTAGCCGAGTTGAAACGCGCTCCAGCCGGTGCTCACCACCAGCGCGGCCAGCAGCCACAGCGGTGCGTTCAAGCGGTACAGCCGCACCCGGCCCAACGCCGCCTGTAACGCGAACGCCACCACCAAAGCCGCCCCAATCACCTGGCTAGCCCGCACCACCGGATGGCCGGTATCGGGCTGCAGGGCCCATGAGCCAATCCGCTCAAACGGCAGCGCCGCCACTAGCGCGTACACCCCCCAGTCGAGCCGCCGCCAAAACACCGCGATGAGCCCGACAGCAAGGGCGGCTGTCAGCAGTACGATCATGACTGGTCCGGGCCCGCCTGGCTGGGCTTGGCGCGGCCAAGGTGGATGGTGAACTCGGGATGGGCGAGCAGTCCCATGAGCAGCCCCAGCCCAAACCATAGATGGTCAATGTAAAGGGTAGAGAAGGAGTAGTACTGGATGCACATGCCCAGCAAAAAGCCGGTCAAGCCGACGAGCCACACCCGGCCCTCGCTCAGCGACTGGGCCCACAGCCGACGCAGCTGCCACATTACGGTCGCGGCAAAACCGAGCAGCGCCAGCAGCCCGGCAATGCCAGTTTCAGCTAGCACCTCGTAATACTCGTTGTTGACGATGGCCGTGTGGTTATTGGTGAGCGTGTAGGACGGGTCGTGGTCATAGGCGTAGGCGCCAAAATTCCCAATGCCAATGCCAAACACCGGATGCGATTTAAACGCCTCCAAGGCCAGCCGCCGGTTGACGGTGCGGTCGCTATCGGCACTGCCGGCGCTGCTCGAGAGGTGCGTCGTTTGATTCAGGTAACGCGACACCGCGTTAGTCGGGGCGCTGGTAACGTGCGTCGTCACATAAATGAGGCCAATCGCCAAACCAGCGCCCGCCAGCACCGACCCAATCATGCCGGCCAGCCGCCGCCACGTCCCCAGGCTGCGCAGCGCCACAATCACAAAGGCAAACACCGCCAGGCTGGCGTAAATACCGCCTCGCGACAGCGTCAGGGCGATAATCATGGTCAGAAACGTCAGGATGGCGTACGGCTTCCAGCTAGTCGGCCGGGCGTAAATCCGGCTCACCAGCAGGCTGACCGGCAGCAGCAGGAACGACGCCAAATACAGCGGCTCCAGCGACGTGGCCTGGATTCGCGGAAAACCAAAAATCGCCTTGGTGTAAATGTGCTTCAGCGCAGTCAAGGCTTCCGGGGCACCAAAGCTATCGGCGATGTACTGGTACAGGCCAATCAGGCCCATCAGCATCGCCACGCCCACCAGCACTTGGTAGACGATTTTCAGGTTGAACTGTGGCAGCGTACGCTCAATCACCATGGCCATTACCACTACCAGCGACGTCGCCACGATGACCGTCAATGACCGGCCGCGGTCCAGCGCCGTCACTGCCGAAGCCGCCATGACTACGCCGTACACCACCAGCCAGATATCCGGCTGGGTCAGCTTAAGCCGCCGGCTCCGCACCACCTGCCAGGCCGCCACCAGGGCGACCACCAGCGCAATTACAAAACTCGGTTTGAGCGTCACGGAGTGGCCGGCCAGGGCTACCTCCGCCGACGGGATACGTTCAAATGGCAGGGCAAACGCTAAGATATAGAGCCAGTTGCGTCGTAACCAATTCACTCACCGATTCTACCACAGCCGGCGCCAGGTTTGACGTTTATCTAGGCCCAGGCTAAGTTTATATATGTTACAAGGAGACTCTGCGCACCATGGCCACTACGCAAAAGCGGGCCCTCATCACGGGTATTACCGGTCAAGACGGTATGTACCTGGCTGAATTGCTGCACGCAAAGAATTATCAAGTCTACGGTTTGATTCGTGGCCAGCACAATCCCAAACGGCAGGTTGTGGAGCGCGAATTCCCCTGGGTTGAGCTGATTGAAGGCGATCTGTCCGATATGAGCTCGTTGCTCGGCGCCCTCGAGATTTCCCAACCCGATGAAGTGTACAACCTGGGCGCCATTAGCTTTGTCGCCCTGTCATTTAAGCAGCCCGAGCTCACCGGCAATATTACCGGCCTGGGTGCGTTGCGCCTGCTGGAGGCTATTCGCATTTTTGACGCCGGCCACCGCAAAATCCGCTATTACCAAGCCTCCACCAGCGAGCTTTACGGCAAAGTGCGCGAGACCCCGCAGAACGAACTGACGCCCTTCCACCCGCGCAGCCCGTATGGTGTCGCCAAGGGCTTTGCCCACTACACCACCGTTAATTACCGCGAGTCGTACGGCATCCACGCCTCCTGCGGTATTTTGTTCAACCACGAGTCTCCCCGCCGCGGTTACGAGTTTGTGACCCGCAAAGTCACCAGTTCGGTGGCGCGCATCAAGCTCGGCCTGCAAGCAGAGCTGGTTTTGGGCAACATTGACTCTCAGCGCGACTGGGGCTTCGCCGGCGATTACGTCGATGGCATGTGGCGCATGCTGCAGCAGGATGAGCCGGATGACTACGTGCTGGCCACCGGTAAGACCCACCCCATCAGCGAGCTCCTCGAGCTAGCCTTTGCCGAAGTTGGCATTGACGACTGGAAACCCTATGTAAAGCAAGACAAGCGCTACATGCGCCCGGCCGAAGTCGACCTCCTCCTGGGCGACCCATCCAAGGCCAAGCGCAAGCTGCACTGGGAGCCCACCGTTACCTTCCCGGAGCTCGTGAAGATGATGGTCCGCAACGACCTCGAAGTGGAGGCCCGCCGCAGCCGCCACGAGCAGGCCGAAATCTCCACCAAGAACGAGAATTAGGTATAAAAACGCGTGTGGCCCGCCGTCCTCTCGCGGGGACGGCGGGCCACTTCGTGTCCCTCAGGCCATGAGATAATACCCTTAAACCTGCGCCCGCCAGTATTCCAGCGTGTCGCGCAGCGTATCTTTGAGGGCGTACGTGCGCTCCCAGCCGGTGTCTGCGTGGAGCTTGGTAAAATCGCCGTACAAATCAGGGATGTCCGACGGGCGCATGCGGGCCGGGTCTTCTTCGACCCGGATTTGCTTCGTGGACATTCCAAGCAGCGTATCCAGCACGCGCTGCCCCGACACCGACCGCCCGCTGCACACGTTGTACACGCCACCCGTCCGGCCCTTGTCCATCAGCAGCTCGTAGGCGGCTACCACGTCGCGCACATCGGTAAAATCACGCTTTGAGGTTAAATTGCCCACTTTGAGGACGTCGCGGCCGGCGTCTTTTTCTAGTTCCACAATTTGCTTGCATAAGTCTGGCACCAGGAAGCCCGGTTGCTGGCCTGGGCCAATGTGGTTGAACGGCCGGGCTACCACGCACTCCAGACCCAATTTTTCATACAGCGCCGCCAGGTTCTCCTGGGCCGCCTTGGACACGGCGTATGGGCTAGAAAAATCAAACGCCCGGCTCTCCGCAATGGGCAGTTCTGCGGCTTCCACCTTG
>DATDME010000098.1:0-52399 GCA_036518915.1 Candidatus Saccharimonadia bacterium
GCCCTCACCGTGCTCGTGAGTTCAGGATCGATCACTCCTCGTTCGCTGTATCACCGGATACAGCTTACTCGGTCCGACCGATCCTGAATCACCCGAATCATCGGTGCGAAAAGACACGTTTTGTTTTGGGATGGCTATAGCAAGATTCTTGCACTTTTGCTTGGCTGGGCGATCGGAAGTTGGCTGCAATATGATATAATCGCCTCTGTACAGCCAGGATTTACGAGTAAATTTTGGGGCCGGTTTGAGTGGGGTACGTGTTAGAGCTTTGGGATTAACAGCGGTTAATCTCTTGTCCCTGGCACTTACTCGCTGGCTCCTCAAGGTACGGACGCATGTACCAAGATGCGTTGCAAGGAACGGACGAAGCCCGCAAGGGAGGCGTACTGAGCGTACGCTGACCGCGGATTGAAGTCTGCGACGCCGCAAGGCGCTTGGGACAAGTGGCCGTTGAAAGGACGAGATGGGAGAAATTATCCACCCGTTTGGCGGCAAGACTCAGCAGTTTAAAACTGAGTTTTGCGGCCGTGAGTTAGTAATTGAAACCGGCAAGATGGCATTCTTGGCGGATGGTGCGGTGACCGTGCGTTACGGCGACACCGTGGTGCTGGGTACGGCGACGGTGAGCAACCAGCCGCGTGACGGCATTGACTTTTTCCCGCTGCTGATTGATTACGAAGAGCGCTTTTATGCCTCGGGTAAGATCTCGGGTTCGCGGTTTATTAAGCGCGAGGGTCGGGCGAGTGAGCATGCTACCTTGAGCGCCCGGTTGATTGACCGGCCGATCCGGCCGCTGTTCCCCAAGGGCTACCGGCACGACGTGCAAGGTGTGGCGATGGTGGTGTCGGCCGACCTGGAATATGCGGCTAACATTGTGGCCATGACGGCTGTATCGACGGCGCTGATGCTGAGTGGTGCGCCGTTTGAAGGCCCGGTGGCGGGCGTGAAAATTGGTCGGGTTGATGGCGAGTTGGTGGCCTACCCGAGCGAAGAGCAAATGGCGGTCAGTGACCTCGAACTAACCGTGGCCGGTACCAAAGACGCCATCATGATGGTGGAAGCCGGCGCGAACGAAGTCGATGAGGCCACCATGATTGCCGCCATTGAGTTGGCGCATAAATCCATTCAGCCGCTGATTGATCTGCAACTGGAGATCGTGAAGGCTTTGGGCGCCAAGGAAAAGCCGTACGAGCTCATGCTGCCCAATGAAGACCTCAAGAAAGACATTGAGAAGTTTTTGCAGGGTAAGCTCGGTCCGGCAGTGCGCCATCAGGACCACTATCAGCGCCACAACTCCATTAAAACCTTGCTTGAAGAAGTGCTGGTGGAGTTCCCGGAGACCGAGGAGCGCAAAAAAGCCGATGTGGAGGTGGCGTTCACCAAGGTGATCGACATGGAGATCCGCCGGGCGATCATTGAAGACGGCGCCCGTCCGGACGGCCGTAAGATGGATGAAATCCGGCCGCTGAGCGCCCAGGTGGGCGTATTGCCGCGGGCGCACGGCTCGGCGGTCTTTACCCGCGGTACCACCCAGGTATTGAATGTGACGACGCTGGCGTCTACGACCTACGCCCAGCTCATCGACACGATGGAACTCGACACCACCAAGCGCTACATGCACCACTACAACGCGCCGGGTTATTCCTCGGGCGAGGTGCGGCCGATGCGGTCGCCGGGCCGTCGCGAGATTGGTCACGGGGCATTGGCGGAGCGGGCCTTGCTGCCGGTGATTCCGGCAGTGGAGGACTTCCCGTACACCATTCGGACCGTGAGTGAGGTGCTGTCGCAGAACGGTTCGAGCTCAATGGCGTCGGTGTGTGGTTCGACATTGTCGCTGATGGACGCCGGTGTGCCGATTCGCAAGCCGGTGGCCGGTATTGCCATGGGCCTCATCACCAAGGGTGACGGCGGTTACGTGATCTTGAGCGACATTCAGGGCGCTGAGGACTTTGCCGGCGACATGGACTTTAAGGTGGCCGGCACGCCAGACGGCATTACGGCGCTGCAGATGGACATTAAGGTGAAGGGCATTACGCCCGCCATCATGAAAGACGCGTTGGCTCAGGCTCATGAAGGCCGAAAGGTCATCATGAAGGCCATCACCGACGAGTTGGCCGCGCCGCGAGAGGAGCTGAGCAAGTACGCCCCGCGTATCGATAAGATCATGATCAACCCCGAGAAGATCGCTTTGGTGATCGGTAAGGGCGGCGAGACGATCAACAAGATTATTGCCGAAACAGGCGTGGAAATTGACATTGAAGACTCTGGGCTGGTGATGATTGCCTCCACGAACCCCGAGGGTTCGAAGCGGGCAATTGAGATCATTCGCGGGATTACCGAGGACCCGGAGATTGGCCACGTGTACGATGGAACGGTGGTGCGCTTGATGGAGTTTGGTGCCTTTGTAAACATCCTGCCAGGCAAAGACGGCCTGGTGCACATCAGCCAGATGGCCGACAAGCGCGTCGAGAAGGTGACTGACGTCGTGAAGATGGGCGACAAGGTGAAGGTGAAGCTGGTCGACATTGACTCGCAAGGCCGGCTGAATCTGAGCATGAAGGCCGCGGCTGACAAGGGTGAAAAGCGTGACTAGTACGAATCTCATGCGCACGCAATGGGCCGTGATAGGTTTAGCCGTTATCACCATTATTGGTGAGCGAACGTTCCTGCGTAATCTTCCGCCGTTTGTGGGTGCGGTGGTATGGGCAACAGCCACCATTGTTGTATTGTTTGGTGGCATCTGGCTAATCGTAATGGGCCGTGGAAGAGCTGCTGAAGCGGGCGGCCGGGTGCGAGTTGGAGCTGGCCAATTCGCTATCCGGCTTGGTGTGGCTGTCGCTATTACCCTGGCGCTGTTGTTATTGGTCGTGTTGGCAATGTCCGGTAACATATCGCTTTAACCTCCTGACTGCAGTTGGCTTTTCAGATAGAGTTGTGATATAATCAGACCACATCGCGCCCAGGATAGTCTGTTAGCGTTTGAACGACTCGAATATAATATGGAGGTAATAGTGCTAACATGGAGTATTTGGATGTCGATTCTATCGGGTGAGGGTGGCGCTAATTAACCTGCTTTGGTGCTCAGGCGTCTCATGAACATGAGGCGCCCAAGGGCCGCGGCAAAAGAAGAATTCCGCCTCCCGTTTGAGGGTATATGACTGATACTGCGACCGAGAACGCAGCCAAGCTAGCCGAGATTGCTGAGTCGATTCAGACTGACAATGTTTGCCCGCATCTGCGGGCGACGGCGACGCAGCTGGTATTTGGTGTTGGCAGTCCAACGGCCGAAATTATGTTTGTCGGTGAGGCGCCGGGCAAAAATGAAGACTTGCAGGGCGAGCCCTTTGTGGGGGCGGCCGGTAAGTTTTTGAATGAGATGCTGGCGAGCATTGGTCTTGAACGTAAGGACATTTACATTAGTAACATCGTGAAGTACCGGCCGCCGGATAACCGCGACCCTACGCCGGAGGAAATTGAGGCATTCAAGCCGTACTTGCTCAGGCAGATTGCTGTTATTAAGCCTAAACTGGTGGTATTTCTGGGCCGGCATTCCATGAACGTATTCTTGCCCGAACTGAAAATTAGCCAGGCGCATGGTCAACCGGTACGCAAGAACGGCCAGGTATATTTGCCATTGTTTCATCCGGCGGCGGCATTGTATAACGGCGGGATGCGCGAAACACTGATGGCGGATTTTGCGCTCATTCCGGCCATTTTGAAAAAAATTAGTTAGTAGCGATTTAGGACTCAGGTATCTGCGGGGGTGGTAGATATTTGGGTCGTAAACCCAGGCGATAGAAGGTCACAGTGGTGGCCGCGCCAAACTCTTACAGATCAATCTGAATAACGAAAGGAGATCCATTTGGATCCGAATGAAAACTTACAACCCCAACCGCAGCCAAGACGGCCGCGGCCACAAGCGCCTAAGCCGAGCGTAAATCCGGCCGGCGCCGGTAACAATTTGAGCAATAATTTGGCCGGCAACGAGCCCCGTATTCAAATGCCGCCCAAAAATACCCCGCCGAAAGCGCCGAGCGCGCCCGGTTTGCCGGCTGAGCGGCCGGCGGGCCGGCCGATGGCCGCGCAGCGGCCGGTCGGTGCTCAGGGCGGGGCGACGGTGCAGCGGCCAGTGCCGTCCGATCGGCGGCCGGTGCAAACGCCGCGTCCGGCCCAGCCGGCGCGGGTGATTGGGGCGGCTAGTATGGGCCGTCCGCAGCCGCCGGCGGGTGCGATGGCGCCGAAGAGCGTGCAGCAAGCCGCTAAAGCTCAACAGCAGCGCCCGCTTAAGAGCGGTGCGACAATGCAGGGCGCCGCGCAAGGCCAGCAAGGTCCTGCGCGTAGCCAAAACGGCCAGCAGCCTTCTGAGCGCACCGTGAGCGGTGCGATGAGCCGTGAGCGCCGCCGTCTTGTACAGCAGCAGCCGTCACACACCGATTTGGTGCCGTCACTGGACACCATGCCGGTCAACAAGAGCGAATTTAACGGTTTTGCTGGCGCCCAGCAGTCTAAGAAGGGCCCAGCCGGCCAGCAGCGCCGGGTGAACTACACCGAGCGTGTACCTACTGTGCGGGTCATGCCGCTGGGCGGTCTCGGCGAAATTGGTAAGAACATGATGGCGGTGGAATGCGGTCAGGATATCGTCATCCTCGATATGGGCTTTGCCTTTCCAGACAAAAACCAGCCGGGTGTCGACTACATCATCCCCGACACCACCTACCTTGAGAAAAACAAGCACAAGGTGCGGGCAATTATCATCACCCACGGTCACATGGACCACATTGGGGCGGCCGGGTACATTATCCCGAAGTTCCCGGTGCCAATTTACGGTTCGCGGTTGTCGCTGGGTATGGTAGCTAAGCAAATTGAAGAGTTTAAGATTCAAACCCCGAAATTTGTGGTGCTTGACCCCGATAAGGGCGAGCGAGTGCAACTTGGCCAATCATTCAACCTGGAGCTGGTGCGGGTGAATCACACCATTTCCGATTCGACCGCGGCCGTATTGCGGACGCCCGCGGGTATCTTGATTGACACCGGTGACTGGCGCCTGGACCCCACGCCGCTCAACGGCCAGGTGACCAATATGGACCGTTTTCGCCAGTTGGGCGACGAGGGCGTGTTGTTGCTCATGAGTGATTCAACTTCTTGTGACCAGGCTGGGCGCGGTGGCACTGAACAAAGTATTGTTCCAGTGATCGACGACCTGTTTGGACGTGCCAACGGCCGCATCATTATTTCGGCTTTCTCAAGCTCAATTACGCGTATGCAGTTAATTGTGGATGCCACACATAAGGCCGGCCGCAAGCTGGCGCTGGTGGGACGGTCAGTGCTCTCGAACATCGAGCTGTGCGTGCGCATGGGCTATATTAAGATCCCGGCTGGTTTGGTGGTGAAAGTGCAAGACATAACCAGTTTGCCCGATAGTCAGGTGGTGGTGTTGTGCACTGGCTCGCAGGGTGAGGAGAATTCAGCGCTGGTGCGCATGAGTACTGGTGACCATCAGAACATTAAGATTAAGCCGGGTGACACGATTATTCTGTCGTCAAGTGTGATTCCGGGCAATGAGGTGTCGGTGGTGACGCTGATTGACAACCTGATGCGCGAAGGTGCCGTGGTGTACGCTCGGTCGACGGCGGCGCTCAAGGGCCACGGGCCGGTGCACGTGGGCGGCCATGCTTACCAGGAAGACACGGCGGACATGGTTCAAGCCGTGCGCCCGAAGTATTACATGCCGATCCACGGCGAGTTTCACCACTTGGTGTACAACGCCGAAATTGCTGTACAGAATGGTGTGCCAAAGGAAAACATTTTCGTGATGGATAACGGTGACTGCCTGGAGCTGACGGCCAATAGCGCGCAGAAAGTGGCGCGTATCCCCGCCGGTGTAGTGATGATTGACGGCGCCGGAGTAGGGGACGTTGAGGGCGTAGTGCTGCGCGACCGTATCGCCATGGCTAACGATGGTGTGTTCATGATCGTGGCCACCGTTTCGCGCAAGACCGGCAAGCTCATCTCCAGCCCCGATATTATCTCCCGCGGCTTCATTTACATGAAGGAGAACGAAGACCTGATCAACCGGGCGCGGGCGGAGGTGCGGCGGCTGTTTGAGAAGCGCGCGCCGCAGGAAGACTGGACGAAGTTCAAGTTGAAACTGCGTGACGAAATTGGCGACATTTTGTATGCAAAGACCAAGCGGAACCCCATGGTGCTGCCGGTGGTGAACGAGGTTTAGCCGATTTCGTGATTGAGCTAATGCCTACATAAAGGGCAGTATGCGAGAATAAGAACAACAAATGTGTTCAAGCAAAAGCATCTTGGTCTGAATGGGCTGGGCGCTTTTGCAGTTGTATAATGATCGCGAAAGGACATGATTATGCGGGATGTTAAAACGAGCGAGTAATGGGCGGGTGATGAATATTGGCCGCAATTGAGTTTCGTAAATGTTAGTGGCGATGGGGCGGCGCAGGCTTTTCCGGAAGGGGCGAGCCAAGCTGATGGTGAGGCAATTGTGCAGACCTGGCAAAAGGCGGCCGTGCTTCGCGTGACCCCGGACATTCCAGTGTATTGGGGATTCATGGCTGGCGAAGCACAGGCCCAATTTTTGAACCAGCCAGCGCAAACGCAGGGTGGGCAGTTTGCGGTGCGGGGGGCCGTGATGACGTGAAGTTCTTCGTAATCGCGGCTGATTTGAAATCGCGGCCAACGTTAGAGCTTGTAGAGGTGGTCGACTTGAATGAACCTAAATACCAGGATTTGCCGTTGTATTAACTGGGTCGGGCGCTTTTTTGCGAGACTGTCTTATAACCCATGAAGCAAGGATTACGTGTAATTGTAATTGCTTGAGGGTATCCAATATACTGATACCTGGTAATTACGTAAGAGGATTAACTTCGCATGGGTGTAATAGAAACTTTTTACTTTGTTGTTGGTACTGCAGTATTTCTGGGAATCGTATTTGTTGCATATAAGCAGTATAAGAGGGGCAAAGCCAAAGCAGAGTAAATAGATGATGCGACATAACGTAGTCGCCCTCCTTTGAATATTCAAAGGAGGGCGTTTGCGACGTATCATTGGACATTGAAGCTGGTTGTTACTTCTGGCATCTCCAGCCGAATGCGTTCCAGTACTTGATGATCGCTCGGCTTCCAGGGTGCGCGATACTGCAGTACTTCTGCATATCGATTCCCCCAAGGGTATTGATGGTCACGCCCAGAGGAATCGAGACGGTGTTGACATTGCAAAACCAGGAGCCTGGGTCAGTGAAGCTTGTGAAATCAGACCAGGCTTTGGGGTTGTTCCACGTGTAACGACAAGCCTGATTGGTGTCAATACCCCCATTCTGTTGAGGCGGATGCTGTCAGTGCCGGACCTTCGATAGTGATTCCCATCGCGAGACTCAAGGCTGCGACAGGTATCGCCGCGGTTCGAAGTTTCTTCACTCGATTGAACCAGCCAGCGCAAACGCAGGGTGGGCAGTTTGCGGTGCGGGGGGCCGTGATGACGTGAAGTTCTTCGTAATCGCGGCTGATTTGAAATCGCGGCCAACGTTAGAGCTTGTAGAGGTGGTCGACTTGAATGCACCTAAATACCAGGGTTTGTCGTTGTATTAGTTTTGCGTGGTTTAAGCGGGTTAATAAGTAAAACGCCCAGGCTGGCTGCCTGGGCGTAATGGTTTTCACCTCCGAAAGGATCGTCTGAGCCCCAGGTACACGGCGAGGGTGAGGGGCAGGAAAAGGGCGAGCTGCCAGCGGTACATGGCTTCAAAGCCCTGGCCTGATGTGAGCCAGAGCAGAAGCATTGGCGCCATGTAGAGCAATCGGTAGAGTGTGCTACCGAGGCTACCGATGGTGCTGCGGCGGTCGGCTGGGGTTTCGCGCTGGATGATTGGGCTGGATACCCGGCCGAACCAGCCGCGGGTGAGGCCCATGAGGCCAAACAGCCAGATAGTGCCGGCATTCACGCTCAGGCTAAAGGTGGCCATGGCGGTGAGAGCCATGACGGCGCCAATCGCGAAGAGCGTAGCGGGTTGGGTGCGGAGGTACCATTTGCGCAGCGGTTTGATGCTTGGTAGCCGCTTGCCAAGGCTGGTGAGCGCGAAGTTGCCGGCCCAAGCCGCGCCGATGACGGCGGTTGGTACATGGACCGCCACTAACATAGGCGAGAGCAGCCAGACGCTGGCGTGGGTGAACTCAGCTCCGATGGCTTGGGCGGCTAGGGCCCAAGCGAGACGATAAGGCGGACGGAAGGCTTCCCGCGTGATCCGCCACATATCTCTCCAGGCTTCCAGCGTAAGTTTCCAAACGCTGGTGCGCTCGCCGGTGCTGTTGCGGTTGGGGAGGAGCGGTCCAGTTTCGTACAGAAAGTACGTCGTGATCGCCCCAAGTACCGTGAGCGTCCCAGTGGCGGCCATACCGAGGCGCGCGCCGGCTAATCCGAGCCAGCCGCCGATGAGCATGCTGGGAATGTTGGTGGCCACCCGGATGAGTTCCATCTGGCCCTGGTGATGGTCGTAGAGTCGGTGAGCAGTTTGCTCGTCGGATTCGTTTGGACGACGGTAGGCCGGAACGAGTCTCACTGTATACCACTTCACAAGTGAGCGGTCGGCGTCGCTGGAAGTAGCCATGCCGAGACCCAGGACGACCTCGGCAATTACCGCGACGGCGAAGTTGGGCGCCAGCGCGTACAGGAGCCAGCCACCGGTGGCAATGACGTCGCCAACCAGATTGGCCAGGCGCGGGCTGTAGCGGTCGGCCAGGTAGCCCGTTGGAACGTTGGCCATGATCATCACCGCCATGAAGATGAGCTGCAGGGCGACAATTTGGCCCCAGCTCATGCCCAGGCTGATCTGCCAAAACAGTGTGATGATCGGCATGTCGAAGATGGTGCTGGTGAGCGCGTTCTCGAGCTTAAGCAGCAGTAAGCTGCGCTCGAATGGTGGTTGGCGGAAGTAGTGAAGCATGTCCGTGTCCTTTCAGACGGAGGTGTGAATGATCTCGCTCGCCGGGTTATCGGGAGCGATAGGGGACCTCTGACGGCCGGAAGGTAGTTGTATATACGAAAAACCTCCGGGGTAAGTCGGAGGCTCGCTATCGATTCAGATGTAACGCGGTAGAGTTACGAAATCATAGGAGCCACAGCTTGGACACGGGCAAACAGCACCAGCCCATGCATAGAATGGGCGGTCTTGGCGGTCCAAATTGTGGCTACTAAATGATTCATAGTTGCCTTACTGTAACATGCATGAGCGGTTTGGTCAAATTTCGGATTCATTAGGCGGCTAGTTGCTCTGCGTCGTGCTTAAGGCGCTCAGTGATGAAGCGGGTGTGTTGTTCGCAGTGTTCGTGATAGGCTGTTTCAGAGGCATTTTCGGTGTGGGCCGGTAGTTGCTCTTCGCGGTAGGTCCGCGCGATCCGTGCGAGGAGCGGTTGCGAGACGTTTTGGCTCGCAGGGAACTCCCGCTCGCTTCGTAAATAGTCTAAACCGGTGTACAGCCAATTAAGGGTGTTACGAAAGCCATAATCGTTATCGCCATGGGCACCGGTGAGGGTAGCGTAGTTGTTGTTGTATCCACCCACACCTTCTTGATGGGGGTATTGATATGCGGCCTCAGTGTGAACGCCGTCAAAACCTTCGAGTAGCTGCTTGTCGGTGGCGCAAATCAAATTAACTGATACGGCTTCCGGGGGAACTCCGCTGGCTAGTAAGTTACCAACAGCATGCCTCATTTGTGAACCAGTGATTGACCAGTCATCGACTATGACTACGCCGTCTTGGGCAAACTTGGCGGCTTGTTGGTCTTCAATTGGCTTTTCGAGGTTGAAGGTCACGAGGCGTTGTTCGAAATCTGGGTTAGTTTCATGCATATGTCGCGAGATTGATTCAAACACGTAGGCGGATGATCGCCCTGGTCGAATGCCGACGTATAGGGGGCCATTAGAATCAGCTAACCGGTCGGTTAGTGCCCGCACTATGGTTTCGGTGCCGTGCTGGTATTCTGGTTCGCCGATGAATCGGAGATCTTTTGCCATACGTTCAGCCGTTTCGCTGAATTCTTGGTAACGCTCTCCGCCATAGGTATCAAATAAGCTCTTTAGCTCATTGAGCCGGTCGTAGAGATTTTGGACGAGTTCGGCCTCAGAATACCCCACAAGATGATCGCTTGCATAATCTTCCCGCAGCTCGTGTGGCAGTTTTCCCTCGTCAGATAAGCGATCCAAGGCATCATTACGGACTACGAGCACGTTATGGGTCGAGCGTTTCAGGATCTCAACTGGATTTGTCGCCAGGTTTTCGAGGGTGGGCGCTGGCGCGCTACGTCGTAGCACTTCTTGCTCTGGCGAAACGTGCAGTTCAGCCACAGGCGATGGTTGTTCTTGCTTTTCGGCGGTGCGCCCAAAGCGCTCCAATAAGCCCACAATAGTCCTCGAGGTTGTCTTATGACCGATTGTACACGAAAAAATCACCTGATGCCTCAAATTATGATTGAGACCTCGGGCGGTGTCCGCTTTTTGCTCTCGATGGAAAGCTACTCGTATGCTTGCCTCACTGCCAGTGTCGATGAACGCGGCTGCGGTTTCGCGACCCCGGGCGTTGTCGTCGACCTCGACCTTGTAGGTCGCTGGGATTGAGGTGCGGCCGGGTGATCTGGCCGATCAGTCTCAGCGGCTGGCTGATAGTGCCTGGGAATCCCGGAGCCAGGTGCGTTTACAGGATTCTCAGTAACCGAACGTTCCCAATTACGCTTACGGTCTGATATACTAACGGCGTATGGCTACCAAGAAACCGAACAAGCCAAAACCCCGGGCCACGACGACGCGACGGCGTAAGTCGAAGCCGGAGCCCATGCTGTCGCCGGAGCAGAAGCGCCAGATTGGCGGGGTGGTTTTTGCGGTTCTGGCGGCGCTGTTTTTGATTGGCGCATTTGGGGTGGGCGGTGATCTGGTGGTGTCGCTGTTTACGGCGGGTAAGTGGGCGATTGGCTTTGCGGCTTATCTGTTGCCGATAACATTTGGCACGCTGGCCTGGATGCTATTTTTGCCCGAAGAGCGGACCGTGCGGTTCCTGAATTATCTTGGTCATATTGGGATTTTGGTGGCGCTGGCGGCGCTGTTCCACGTTGGGCTGGTACGGTCTGATGGCATGGCGGCGGCGCAACAGGGCTTGGGCGGCGGCATGACCGGTTATGCCGTGGCGTCGTGGATGCTGACGCTGCTGAACGTGCCGGCGTCGGCCATTATTTTATTGGCGGTGATTGCGATTTGTTTGATTTTAGCCACGAACGCCAATTTGGTGACGATTGGGCGGACCTTGGGCGCAATGTTTACGCGCGAGAAATCGGATGACGAGGACGAGAAGAAAGAGGGTTTGCCGGAGGTGCCGGCGCTGAAGGTGAACGATAATTCGGGCGCGGCGGCGCCGTCGGCGCTACCGGTGCGGGGCGAGCTCAATGTGGGGGCGATGCCGACCAAACGGCCCGCGCCGGCTCCGGCAGCGGAGCAGGATGCGTTGACCGCAAAATCTGACGAGCCGTGGGTGGCGCCGTCGTTGGATTTGTTGGCCACGGCGGGCTCAAAGGCGGATGCCGGTGACGTTAAGGCCAACGCGGGTATCATCCAGCAAACGCTTGAGAGTTTCGGCATTAACGTGACGATGGCCGAGGTGAACGTGGGCCCGACGGTCACGCAATATACCTTTACACCGCCGGCCGGCGTGAAACTGAATAAGATTACGGGTCTTGATACGAACCTGGCGCTGAGTCTGGCGGCGCATCCTATCCGGATTGAAGCGCCAATCCCCGGCAAGAGCGCCGTGGGCGTGGAAATCCCCAACAAGAGCATCGCCATGGTGCGGCTGCGGGGGGTGCTCGATTCGCCCGAGTGGAAGAAAGAAGAGGCGCCGCTGACATTTGCGCTGGGCCGGGACGTCAGTGGTGTGCCCATGACGGCCGATTTGGCGAAAATGCCGCACATGCTGATTGCTGGCGCCACGGGCTCGGGTAAGTCGGGTATGATCAACAGCTTGCTGACGAGTTTGCTGTACCGGAGTTCGCCGAATGAGTTGAAGCTCATTTTAGTGGACCCGAAGCGCGTGGAGTTGGGTCTTTACAACGATATTCCGCACCTGCTGACGCCGGTGATTGTTGAGCCCGAGAAAACCATTTCAGCCTTGAAGTGGGCGGTGGCGGAGATGGAGCGGCGGTACAAGCTGCTGGCCGAGGTGGGCAACCGCAATATTATTGAGTACAACAAGGCGCATCCAGATGAGGCCATGCCCTACATTGTGGTGATTATTGACGAGATGGCGGATCTGATGGTACTGGCGGCGGCGGATGTGGAATCATTGATTGTGCGCTTGGCGCAGATGGCCCGCGCGATTGGCATTCACCTGGTGCTAGCGACGCAGCGGCCGAGCGTCGACGTAATCACGGGTATTATTAAGGCTAATATTCCGGCGCGGTTGGCGTTTAGTGTGGCGTCGCAGGTGGATTCGCGCACGATTTTGGACCAGATGGGTGCCGAAAAATTGCTGGGTAAGGGCGATATGCTGTTCATGAGTCCTGATTTCATGAAGCCGCGCCGCATCCAGGGTGCGTGGGTCGATGAGAAGGAAGTGAAGGCGGTCACCGATTATCTGCGCAGCACGCGGGCGCCGGAGTACAACGACGAAGTATTGGCGCAGAAGGTCAGCATCGGCAAGGGTGGCGGTGGCGGTGGCGACGGTGACTTTGGCGAGCCGGATGACGACATGTTCGATGAAGCGGCCGAGGCGGTGTTCCGCGCGGGCAAGGCGTCGGCGAGCATGCTGCAGCGGCGGCTGCGGATTGGCTACGCCCGCGCGGCGCGTTTGCTTGATTTGCTCGAGGAGCGCGGCATCATTGGCCCGGCCGACGGCGCCCGGCCGCGCGACGTACTCATTAGCGACTTGAGCCAAATCCGCGGCGCGGCCGTGGGCGGCGGCGGCGATGACGTGATGCGGCCGGCCGAACCGTATGACGAATAGCGCGAGAAGCTGCTCGCTCACGCCTGATACAACACGCCTGATACAATAGGGTCATGCCTGAAGAGCTGAAGACCCCGCAGACATCCGAAGCAGCCAAGACATCAGAACCAGCGGCTCCGGTGGTTGGCCCGCAACTGAAAGCCCGGCGCCAAGCACTTCGCATGAGCTTGGCACAAGTTGAAATCGCCACCAAGATCCGGGGCAAGTATTTAACGGCATTGGAAGCTGGCGATTATGCCAAGCTGCCAAACGACATTTACTCGCGTGGCTTTGTGCAGCATTACGCGAACCATCTGGGGCTGGATGGCCCGGCGCTGGCGGCGGCGTATGTGGCGGAGCGGGGTGGTTTGAAGCGCGGCGCCACCCGGCGGCCCCAGTTGGAGCGGCCGCGGCGCCTGGTGTTTACTGGCCAAATTGTGGGCTTGGGGGTGGTGTTGTTGGCTGTGGCGGGGGTTTTGGCTTATTTACTGTGGCAGTTTTCGGCGCTGGCGGGGTCGCCGCGGCTGAGCGTGACAAGCCCTGACGGCGACCGATCGCTGACGGGTAGCGTCATTGATGTGACCGGCTCCACCACGCCGGGTTCAGACGTCAAGGTGGACGACTCGCCAGTGTTGACAGATACCGACGGTAACTTCAGCGAAAAGGTGGCATTGCACGACGGCGTGAACGTTATCCACATCACGAGCATGAGTAAGTTGGGCAAGACCACAACGGTGACGCGGAATATCCTGGCGACCTTACCGAAGGTGGAGGCCACGCAAGTGACGGTGCCGCCAGCGGTGTTTGATGGCGTGGCCGTGGCGGTGAGCGTGTCGGAGACGACTTCGATGGTGGTTAATGTGGATGGCAAAGAGGCTTGGCGGGGGACGGTGGTGGCTGGCCGCAGTATGGTGTTTACCGGCAAAGACGATATTAACCTCACGACCGGTAACGCTGGCGTGACGTCGGTGGTGGTAACTAACCGGGTGGTGGCGGCTAAGAAAATTGACAGTTTGGGCCGGCCGGGCGAAATTCGGCGCGGCCAAGATTTTGCGAAAGATACGGTTATCCCGTAAGCTGGAACCGAATATCGCTCTTCAACGAGCGAGAAAGGAAGGTTATGGCCAAAGATTTTTCATTTGATGTGGTGAGTGATTATGATCCGGCAGAAATGCTGAATGCGGTGGACCAGGCGCAGCGTGAACTGGGTCAGCGGTACGATTTTAAGGGCACGTCAGCGAGCGTGGAGTTCGCCGATGGCAAAACCGGTCTCAACCTCACCGGTGATAGCAAGAACCAGCTGGACGCCATTGTGGACGTGCTGCAGAGCAAGTTGATTAAGCGCGGCGTGTCGTTGAAGGTGCTGGATCTTGGCAAAGAGCCGGTACAGGGCGGCAAGGAAATGCGCTGGAATATTCCGTTTAAGAAGGGTCTCGATCAAGATAAGGCCAAACAGCTGACTAAAGTGATTCGGGACGGGTTTCCGAAAGCTAAGGCCCAAATTCAGGGCGACGCGGTGCGCGTGAGCTCAACCAGTAAAGATGATCTGCAGGGTGTGATTGCTTTGCTCAGGGGAAAAGATTTCGATTTCCCGCTGGATTTCCAGAATTATCGTTAAGCCTTGACGTCCGGTTTTTGTTCGCTCTATAGTGATAGGGTAATAGATAACCAGGACGAAGGACGTTACAATGAGCAGTGAATTAGGGGAGAAGGTTGTGGACGAGAAGACCGCAAAAAAGGCTGCGGCGCAGGCGAGCGCTGAGCAGAGTGAGCGTTTGAAGGCGATTGACCTGGCAGTCGCGCAAATTGAGAAGCAGTTTGGCGCTGGTTCCATCATGAAGCTGGGAGACGCCCACAAGATTGATGTGGCGACGATTCCGACGGGTTCGTTGTCGCTGGATTTGGCGCTGGGCGGCGGATTGCCGCAGGGCCGTATCATTGAGATTTATGGACCAGAATCCAGTGGTAAGACCACCTTGGCGCTGCATGCGGTGGCTGAAGTGCAGAAGAACGGGGGAGTGGCGGCGTTCGTGGATGCCGAGCACGCCCTTGACCCTGATTACGCGGCTCGTATTGGCGTGAATCTGGACACCTTGCTGATTAGCCAGCCGGATACGGGTGAACAGGCGCTGGAAATTACCGAGACGCTGGTGCGTAGTTCGGCAGTGGATATTATTGTGATCGACTCCGTGGCGGCTTTAGTGCCCCGCGCTGAAATTGAGGGTGAGATGGGCGACGCCCATGTGGGTCTGCAGGCCCGTCTCATGAGCCAGGCGCTGCGTAAGTTGACCGGTGTGATTTCCAAGAGTAAGACCACTGTGGTCTTCCTGAACCAGCTGCGGTTGAAGATTGGCGTGATGTTTGGTAACCCCGAAACTACTGCCGGCGGCCAGGCGCTCAAGTATTACGCGTCGGTGCGCATGGATATTCGTGGTACCGAGCAAATCAAAGATGGCGACCAATCCATCGGCAAGCACGTGAAGGTGAAGATTGTGAAGAACAAGGTGGCGCCGCCTTTCCGTGTGGCTGAGTTCGACATCATGTTCAACGAAGGCATTTCCACGGCTGGCGATCTGATTGACCTGGCAGTAAAACATAACCTCGTTATGAAGTCCGGGGCCTGGTACTCATACAAAGATGAGAAGATTGGCCAGGGTCGGGAAGCGGCCAAGCAGTACCTTAAGGACCATCCTGAGCTTATGGAATCCCTAGATAAAGAGATTCGTAAGCTTGCGGCCCAAAGCTAACCGTCGTGGTATGCCTTATCACGGCGCTCAAGGCGCAGCAGCGTGACCCTGGCCGCTGTAATGTGTACGTGAACAACCGGTTTGAGCTGGCGTTGCCGATGCTCGATGTTTCCGCTGAAGGGTTACAGGTTGGGCAGTCGTTACATGAGGACCAGCTTGAGCACCTGCGTCAGCTGGCCGACCGGGGACAGTGGTATCGGGCGGCGGTGCAGTACCTGGCGGTGCGGCGGCGTAGCCGCCGAGAAATAATGGATTACCTGCGCCGCAAGGAAGCCGACCCGGAAGAAATCCCGGCTATCGTTGAACGGCTGGAGTCAAGTGGGTTAGTGGATGATCTGGCGTTTGGTAAGGCGTGGGTAGCCGACCGCCTGGCGCTGCGGCCACGGAGCCGGCGGCAGCTAGAGCAAGAGCTGCAGGCGAAGGGCTTGTCATTGGCCACCATTGCAACGGTATTGGCGGAGGTGGCGCCAGAAACAGAGGATAGTGCTTTGTGTCAGCTAATAAGCCGCAAACGCCGGCAATACCCCGATGACGAGCGCCTTATCCGATACCTGCAACGCCAAGGCTATTCGTATGACCAGATCAAACAGGTGCTACATGGACTGAGCGAGTAGTTATTTGACGGTGACTAGCCGGTAGGTGATGACTGCGACAACGGCCCAAAGCAAAAGAACGACCACTGATACCCTCGGAGATAATGTCTATGTTAATCCTACGCTGCGGCTAGGGGAGTTTCAAGCTGCGATGTCGGGGACCATGGGCGAAGCGGTATCAAGTTCGATGGCATCTTGGACGACAATGCGCTTGGGCGTGACATCGACAATTTGTTCGCGGTGAATGAGCGTGGTCTTGCTGGCGGAGGCAAACAGCCGGGGTCCGACCAAAATCGAGCGGATGAGGGCGGTGAGGCCATCGATATGGTAATCGCGGACAACACCATGGTGATGGCCCCCTTCACTAACCACGGTCCTCCCGATAGGGTCAAAATCGGCGGCAACAATGTCGCGTAGTCGGACGACGTCATCGAGTTTTAGCAAGTCGGTTTCGCTGTTGATAATTAAGTATTCAATAGTCAGCTGTCGGATGTCGGAGGTGAGAAGTAGAAATGGGCTGCGCTGGCCTGTTTTAGCACAGCGCAAGGCGACAACCTGAAGATTATCCATGCGGACAATCGGTTTGATGGTGTGCCCAACTGGCTCGCTGGTCTCTAGACTTAAGATGGGCAGGTCGTGCAGCTGGTTGGCCGGGATAGTCATGCGGCTATTGTATACCCGGCGCGGCAAAAACCGCGTCGTACAGATTGACGATAAGCCGGAATTAAGCTACAATTGTCTGGTTTAACAACTTATTATTAACCTTTTTGCGTTTAGGCTTCGGCTTAACCGCAATCCACTGGAAAACGGGTGGATTTCCAAAGAAAGGACTAGCACGAATGCGAAACGCATACGAACTAGTGGTGCTGTTGCACCCCGATCTGGAGATTGACGTTGAAGCGCCAATTGCTAAGGTCGAAGGGCTGATCGGCGCGGTCGGTGGTAAAGTTACCAAGCGCGACAACTGGGGCAAGAAGCGCTTGGCTTACAAGATCAAGCGTCAAGATTTTGCCATTTATGTTTACTTCGAGGTAGAGCTAGAACCGGCGGCCGTGCGCCAGCTGGAAAGCACTATTCTCATCACCGAAGAGGTGCTGCGGCATTTGCTCGTCGCCCATGAAGAGAGCGAGCCGCAGGCGAATGCGAAGAAGTCGTCCGACAAGAAGCGCGAAGTAACGGCTGAAGAACCAGCCAAGACCGAGGAGGGAACCAACTAATGGCCAAGAGCTTTAACCAAGCGATCGTGATGGGTAACTTAACCCGCGACCCCGAACTGCGGACCACGCCAAGTGGCCAGCAGGTGGCATCGTTCGCGGTTGCCACCAACCGAACCTGGATGGACGGCAGCGGTGAGCGCAAAGAGGCGGTGGAATATCACGAAATTGTGGCTTGGGGAAAGCTCGGCGAGTTGGCAGCCCAATATCTGTCGAAGGGCCGGAAGGTGATGGTAGTTGGCCGCTTACAGACCCAAAGCTGGGAGAAGGACGGCGTGAAGCGGTCGCGCACTGAGATCGTGGCCACGGATGTTAACTTCCTGGATGGGCCTGGCGGCACCGGCAACTTTACCGGTGGTGCGCCGAGCAGCAGTAATGCTGGTGGCGGCAACCGCAAGTCGGACGACGTGGTTATTCAGGACCTCGACGGCGACCAAACCATCAATCTCGACGACATCCCGTTCTAGTCTTTGCACATTTTGTACATTTCATCGTCATAGCTTGTGCTCCGCACTCACCGTACGTCTAGTACGGCTCGCTTACGGTGCTCGCTTTTCCTCGAACTGTAGCAAAATCCGCAAAGCCTAATTAAGTAGCAATAAGGAAATTTAATGGCTAATTTTTACTCAAAGAAAGTTTGTCGGTTTTGTGCCGAGAAAGTCGAATACGTCGATTACAAAGACGTGAAGCTGTTGCAGCGCTATCTGTCGGCTTATGGCAAAATTGAAGGCCGTAAGCGGACTGGTAACTGCCTGCGCCACCAGCGCCGCGTCGCCGTGGCTCTTAAGCGGGCCCGTCACATCGCATTGCTGCCATTCGTAGTCCGCTAACAAGGAGCTCACATGGTTCTAGGTCACACCGATTTAAAAGTTGGGACGCTGATCGAACTCGATGGCGTGCCATATCGTGTAACTGACTACACTCATAAGGCCATGGGCCGGGGTGGAGCAGTGGTGCAGGTGAAAATAAAAAACCTGCTGACGGGTAACATTCTGGAGCGCTCGTTCCGGTCGGCCGACAAAGTGAACTCGGCGGAGGTGGTGCGGGCCAACGTGCAGCTGCTGTACCGTGAGGGCGCCAATATGGTCTTCATGAACAACGAAACCTATGAGCAAGACACGGTGGCGGCGGATCTCCTGGGGGAGCAGGCCAAATATGTGGCTGAAAGCTCGAACGTGCAGCTGCTGAGCTTCAATGACAAGGTAATTGGCATGGAAATGCCCAACGCGGTGTTCCTGAGCGTGGCCGAAACCGAGCCGGGCGCCAAGGGCGATACTGCCACTACGGCGCTTAAACCGGCGGTACTGGAGACCGGCGCGAGCGTGATGGTGCCGTTGTTTATCAACGAAGGCGACCGAATCAAGGTCAACACGCTGAGCGGTGATTACCTAGAGCGCGCCAAGTAGCCATGCGGCTTGTGTTGTCATACCCGTATACGGGTGAAGACAGGGTGGTCATTCACGACATAATGCAAACCGCAGGTTGTCGCTTTGACCGCCGGGTTGGTAGCTGTTGATTGGTCATGCATAGGAGTGTCGTGAAACGACGGCTGGATCAGCTACTCGTTGAGCGGGACCTGGCGCCCAGCCGGACGCAGGCGCAGGCATTAATTATGGCCGGACTGGTGTCGGCGGACGGCCGGCGCCTGGATAAGCCCGGCTTGATGGTGCCGGAGGATTTGGTGCTGCAGGTGAAGCATCAGCCGCGGTATGTCAGCCGCGCCGGCGAGAAGCTGGCGAGTGTGGTGGAGGCGCTGGGCTTGGAATTTGCCGGCCAAACCGTGCTGGATGTGGGCTCATCAACCGGCGGCTTCACAGACTTCGCGCTGCAGCAGGGCGCGGCCCGGGTGTACTGCGTGGACGTCGGCACCAACCAGTTGGCCTTTAAGTTGCGTCAGGATGAACGGGTGGTGGTGATGGAGCGAACGGATATCCGCGCCGTGACGCTCGGTGATGGTGCAACTGGGGGTGTGGGTGCGGCGGCCGCTCTGCCCGCGGCGGTGGACATGGCGGTGATGGATGTGTCGTTTGTGTCACTGACGAAAGTACTTGAGGCCACTCGGGCTCTCGTAAAGCCGGGCGGAGTGATTGTGGCGATGGCTAAGCCGCAATTTGAGGCAGGTAAAGCGCTGGCAGATAAATATCATGGCGTGATACCGCTAGGAGCGGAGCGTGAGGCTGTGCTTGAAGAGCTACGACATTGGCTCCTGGAGCATGGCTTCACTATTCTGGCCGAGGCAAATTCGGGTTTGGCTGGGGCTGAGGGTAATGTGGAACGATTTTTTAAGCTCCTATAGCCCCCGCAAAACAAAACGTGTCTTTTCGCACCGATGATTCTGAACTCACGAGCACGGTGAGGGCACACGTTTGTTTTGCGGGGGCTATACTGCCTTGATGGCATTATTAGTGCGGCAGAATGCTTGCCATGGCGGTCTCAAACGGGGAGCGGTTTAGACATTAAACCGGAACTCCACAACATCGCCGTCTTGCATAATGTAGTCTTTGCCTTCGAGGCGGACTTTGCCGGCGGCTTTGGCGGCGGGGTAGGATCCAGCGGTGATGAGGTCGGCGTAATTGACAATCTCGGCTTTGATGAAGCCGCGCTCAAAATCGGTATGGATGACACCGGCGGCTTGGGGGGCGGTGGCGCCTTGGGGGATGGTCCAGGCGCGGGTTTCTTTGGGGCCGGTGGTGAGGTAGGTTTGGAGGCCGAGGATGTGGAAGCCGGCACGGGCCAGCTGGCTTAAGCCGCTTTCGGCCTGGCCGAGAGAAGCTAGTAATTCAGCGGCTTCAGCGGCGGGTAAATCCATTAAATCGGACTCAACTTGGGCGCAGAGGAAGATGGCTTGGGCGGGTGCAACAGATTGGGAGAGCTGCTCTTGAATACTTTTGTTGTTCAAGCCGTCTTCATCTAAATTGAACACAAAAATAAATGGTTTGGCGGATAACAGTTGTAAGTCGCGCAAGGGTTCAAGGTCGATGGCGGTGGCGGACAGGAGCTGGCCGCGGCCCAGCGCGTCTTGAGCGGCGAGGAGCGCTTGCTTGAGGGCAGCGCCGGCTTTGGGGTCGCGCTTGATCTCACCGTCAATGCGGGCGAGGCGGTGCTCGACGGTCTGCAGGTCGGCCAGCATCAACTCAGTATTGATGGTTTCAATATCGCGGGCGGGATTAGCCTCGCCGTCGACGTGGATGACGTCAGCATTATGGAAGGTCCGCACGACTTGCACGATGGCATTGGCTTCCCGGATATGGCTGAGGAACTTATTGCCGAGGCCCTCGCCGGTACTGGCGCCGCGGACAATGCCGGCAATGTCCACGAAGGTGACGCTGGCTGGCACAATCTTGGCACTGCCGGACAGCGTGGCGAGCTGGTCAAGCCGATCGTCGGGCAGGGGAACGACTCCAACATTGGGCTCGATGGTGGCAAAGGGATAGTTTGCGGCCAGGACATGGTTTTTGGTGAGGGCGTTAAATAATGTGGACTTGCCGACGTTCGGTAGGCCCACAATCCCAAGTGATAGGCTCATAGTGACCGTATTTTACCTGAGACTAGCCGGGTTGTAAAAAATGCGCTACAGTAGCGTCAAGTAAGCGTAAGTGGATTAGTGCCGCAAGTCATCAACAAACGAGGTGTGTCGGGCCGTCATTTGTTTGTCGGGATAGGGGCGTTTGCGGGTTTGTTGGCATTGGTGGCCGGAGTGGGAATTTGGGTGTGGCTGAATCGTGGTTCGGCCCAACCGAGCATGGAGGAGCTATCGAACCAAGTCAGCCGGCTAGAGTTTCAGGGCAAGTTCGATGAAGCGATCCGTATCAGCAAGTCAAAATATAATACGCTCAAAACGGATAAAGACCGCTACCAGTTGGCGCTGGGTATTGGGGCGATTTACGAAATGAAGAGTGATTATCAGCAAGCTATTACGTGGTATCAGAAGGCGAAGGGCCTGTCGTCCAATACAGCCAAAGATCGGGCGGTGGCAAATGGGCTCGCGCGGTGCTATGAGAAGCTGGGGAATAAGGCTCAGGCCCACCAGTATTATCAGATAATGTTTGATACGGTTGATAAATCAAAAATTGGCTGGCAGGCTGAGGTAAATTGGTACACTGCTGCCTTGAAACGGACTCAGTCATGAGCGCGAAGCTGATGCGGGCCATTTGCACCATAAGCTTAGCGGCATTAACGCTGGTGGCGGCGATGCCAGCGGGGGTGGCTCAGGCGATGCTGCTGCCGGCAAATAGTACAAGTAACAGCACCGGCCGGCCGGACTACCAAGGTTACTTTACGGACATCTTCCGGGATGCGCCAAGCAGTGGGGCGCTATTTGACATTGGCCTGGTTAATCCGGACGGCAGCCCTATTACGACGGCAGCGCAATTCATTAATTTCTACCAGAGCGCATTATTCCGAAATTCGTTTTGGGGCAACCCAGACCAAGCTGAGGCGGCGGCGGCCTACACGGTGGCATTCATGTTGCATGGTGCGAATACGACCCAATTCTGGGGACCAGATGGTGACCCAACCAACTACACCCGCGGTTTAGCTTATGCTAAAAATAATTTTTCTACCTGGGCGAATTTGATTAACGCGTACGATACGGCTGCCCAGAATAGTGCTGGTTGGGGTGTGCGGTTTAATGTGCCGGAGACGCTGTGCCACCCGCTGTACCAGGGCAATCTTGACCAAAGTACCCATGACGTCTTCTTTTTTGAAGACGGGTCAGATACCAACTGTGATAATGATTCGACCGTGGAGTTTGTTAATCCGCCGGATGCATCAGGTAATTCGAGCTATTTCTTCTTGCTGATGGTTTGTGGCAACCCGTATGGTACCATAACGCAATTATCGAATGGGCCGAATTTTAATGTAGATGTCAATGTGGCGCCGGCTCAGACGGTACGTCCTGGCGGAACGGCAACCTTGAATGTATCGCTTCAGAATACGTCGAGTACGAGCCAGGTACCGGCGGGAACGCTGGAAGCATACCAGTTTGACGCGGCGCACATGGCGGCGGCATGCGCTGGCAACTGTGCCCTAACTCCACCGCAGCAGACCGACTTGAACAATGTGACAAGTGGGGGACAAATTAGCACGCTGCACGGTTACCGGCAGTCCGCCAGCTTGTCGGGTCAGTCGGGTGCAAACTGGTACTGGGCGACGAACCAAATTCCGATTAATACGCTTGTTCAGGGTAGTTTTCAGTTTACGGTGCCATCGAGTGCGCCGCCAGGACCGTTTTCGGTAAAAGTCTGCTTTGGTCCGGCTAACGCCGGCGGTGGTGTCCAATGCGCCACCGTGACCGTTACGGTGGCGGCGATACGCAACCCAACCGTGGTGAGCCAAAGCGGGGATATCTACGGTGGTGGTCATGTGGCGGTTGGCGGTTCGTGTACCCAGCTGGGAACCAGCTCGAACGTGTCGGCCAACCCTGGTTCCTATGGTGATTATTTGATTGCGGCCACGGGTACAATTACGGCGAGTCCAAGCTCGAATGGGTCTGGTGGTGGCACGTCGCTGAAGTTAGGTGCGACGGGTGGCTACGCCGAAATTTGCCGGCCCGATCTGTTGTCATCGGCGCTGTCCTACACCGGGACGGTGAACCCGATTACCACCACAGATTTTGATGTGACTGATAAGAGCGGCGTGTGGGAGTACACTGGCGGCGGCACGCTGAAGGTGCACGGTACGATTACCCAGCCTCTGACGGTGGTGGCGACGAGCCCGGCGGCTATCGTGCAGTTTGACAGCAATGTAGTGGTGGATCCGGCAATTCAGGCGTTTGCGCGCAACCTGCCGTCGCTGGGGGTGATTGCCAACGGGAATATTTTCATCTCCTCGTCGGTGACAAAGCTGGAAGCCTACCTGTTTTCGTCATCGGGTACGATTGACACGTGCCGGAACGCCGACGCCAGCTGTAACAATCAGCTGACGGTCAACGGCTTTTTGATGGCCAGTAACATTACTTTTGGCCGGCTGGGGCCCAACGGTACGACGGGTGCACAGCTGGCGGAGTTGATTACGCTTACACCGCAACTGTACCTGAACCCACCAATTTTGTTTGACGGTGTGGCGACCAATGTCAGCCTGAACGGCGAGGGCGAGAAGCAACCATTATTCTAGGTCGAGCAACCTATAGTAAAACGAGGTGAGAAAGTGGTTTTTTTTGTAAAACGGTTATGGTAAGCTAGCGGTAATGGGACTGTTTGTTAAAGAGACTGAGTTTTTTGGGTTGGACATCGGCTCAACGGCCATTCGGCTGGTGCAGCTCCGGCGGGGCGGGGTACATCCGGCGCTGGTGGCGTACGGGTCGCTGCCAGTGCCGGCTAACTTGGCGATGAGCGACTCAAAAATCGATGAAGACAAGATTTCTGAGCTCATCCGCCAGCTGTTGCGCGAAAACCGCGTGCCGTTGAAGAACGTGGTAGTGGGACTGCCGGGCAGCAAGGTGTTTGCCACGGTTATCACCACACCGAAGCTGGACCATACCCAGCTGGCCAAAGCGATTCGGTATCAAGCTGAGCAATATATTCCGATGGCAATTGACCAGGTGAAGCTGGACTGGGTTGTGGTCGACCAGAGCAAAGACGGCAAACAGCTGGAAGTGTTGCTGGTGGCGGCGCCGTCGTCGGCCGTTGATAAGTATGTGGATATTTTGGAGAGCGCTGGTTTGGAGCCATTGGCGCTGGAGGCGAACGCGGTAGCCGTGGCCCGGTCGTTGGTGCCGCTGAGTACTATGGGCGTGGTGATTGTGGACTTTGGCGCGTTGGACAGCGATGTATCGATTGTGCTGAATAACACGCCGCGTTTGATACGGTCGGTGCCGGTGGGCGGCCTGACGTTTGTGCGGTCAGTTTCGCAGAATCTGGGTCTTGATGAAGTGCAGGCTACGCAGTTTACCTACAAGTTCGGTCTGACGCAGTCTAAGTTGGAAGGTCAGGTATTTAAGGCCATTAAGCCGACGCTCGACAGCTTGGTGGCAGAAATTGATAAGTCTACCAAGTATTTCGTGGGCCGGTATCCGGATGTTAAGCTGGAAAAGTTGGTCATTACCGGCACGGCTTCCAGTTTGCCTGAGTTGGGTCCGTTCTTGGCGAACTCCACGGGTTTGCCAGTGGAGTTTGGTAATGCCTGGATTAACACATCGTACCCAGCTGGGTTGCAAGATAAACTGATGGGCTTGTCGGCGGAATACGCTGCGGCCGTGGGTCTGGCGGCCCGGGGAATGGTGGAGTCATGAGCGTATTACTCAACTTACTACCAGACCTACGCCAGGCGAAGCTGCGTGAGCAACGTCGTCGGCAGATGGCGGTGGGTATATCGGTGCTGGTGTGGGCGGCATGCGCTGGTGTGGTGCTGGTACTGTTCCTGTTTTCCGCTGGCCAGGCGGTGCAGATCGCAGTTCATTCGCACAACATTGACGACACCAAGACCAAGCTGCAGAGTGTCTCTGGCTTAACTGGCGCTCTCACCGCCGCACAGCACTTGAATGCCCTGCCAGAGTTGTATGCTAACCGGGTGCTGTTTACCAAGTTTTTTGGCGCATACCAAGACGCTGATCCGCTTGACGTGACGCTGAGTTCTCTGCACGTGAACGAGGCCAATGTCTTAACCGTTAACGGTGTGAGCAAGAGTTATGCCGCGCTGGCCAAGCTCCAGCGCGCGATGGAGCTCTCGAACGTCTCGGTGGGCCAGCGTGCTAGTGCTCAAAACACACCGTACTTCTCGAATGTCTCGTTGGACAGCGCAGTTAACACTACCGGCAAGGGGATTAATTTTACTCTCAGTGCCCAGGTATCTTCGGAGGCCCTTCATGCCAAGCAATAAAGCTGCCAAGGCCGCTTTGGCCGGTAACAATTTAATTCTTGTGCTTATGCTGGTGTCATTTTTGGCGGTTGGTGCGGGTGTGTTGGTGGGCAAGTCACTGGTAGCCACCATCTTGCTTAACAAAAAGGTGCTGGATGCCAAAATCAAGGCGGATAAGCAGCTGGCAACTGATTACGAAAACTCCAGTAAGCTCGTAGCGGAGTATGGTAATCTCGGTCCGCTGGCGCGACTGGTGAATGACTCATTGCCGACGACCAAAGATATCCCGGGGATATTGGTGACATTGGAAAATATGGGTTTGCAGTCTGGTTTGACGATTAAGTCGGTGGCGCCGGTGACGGTGGGCTCAACGGCTAGTGCGGCGGGATCTACTGAAACATCCAACGCCAGCTCGACTACCGGGCCGGTGCCGGCCGAAAAGGTGGGCGTGCCCCAGCCGCAATCTTTTGTGGTCACGGTCGGCTTTAACGGTTCGTACACGGCGCTCCAAAAATTCTTGGCGGATGTGGAAACTTCGGTGCGGCCGATGCGGCTGGTCAATCTGCAACTGAGTGGTGGTGGTAACTCACTGGGTGGCCAAGCTGATATCCAAACGTACTACCAGGACAAGGCGAGCCTGCCGATTGAGACGGAGACCATCAAATGAAAAAGCGTGACTTGGTTTACCTCTTGATTGCCGTGACGATATTCTTGGTCGCCGGGTACTTGGCCTACACACAGTTGATGCCTAAGTCATCGGCGAAGAGCAAGGGGACCGTAGACGTTGAGCTGGTCGGTGTGGTGCCGAGCACGTTTGACGGCGCCGGCTTGCAGGCGATTAAAAACGAGGGCAGCGTAACCACCTTGGACTTTAACTCGCAGCCAGACTTGTCGGGCTTGGGTAACAAAGCGCCATTTGGTCAGTGAGCTTGGTCGTGGCTAGCCTAGCGTCAGGAGGAACGCATGCTATCAATTGAGGGACAGCACCGGATTGAGCAGCTGCTGCTTGATGGCAAGCTGCTGGAGGCTGACGAACTCGAGGCGGCTAAGGTTGAGGCGCTTAAGGCCTCAAAACCGCTGATTGCCTACATCGCGGAGCGTAACTTGGTGGGTGAAGAAGACCTCACCCGGTTGTCGGCCCAGGCTATGGGCGTGCCCTATGTTAACTTGACCGGCATGACGGTGGGTTCAGACATTACGAGGCTCCTGCCCCGTGATACTGCTCAAACCTACATGGCGGTGCCGTTTGGCATGCAAGAGGGCCGGTTGGCGGTGGGCATGCTTGATCCTACGAATATCCAGGCGGTGGACTTTTTATCGCGCAAGGTGGGGCACACCATTACGGTGTATTTGGCGTCGCGGGCCTCGATTGACCACATTCTGGGCCAGTTCCAGCAGGATGTGGCGGCCGACGTGGCTTCGGCGATGGATGTCGCTAAAGTTGATGACCATCCTAAGGTAGAGGCCAAGGATGCCAAAGCCATGCAAAACTTGGTGCAGGACGCGCCAATTACGCGGGCCTTGAACGCAATTTTGGATTACGCGGCGCAATCGCATGCTTCAGATATCCACATTGAGCCGCGCGAAAAAGAGCTGAAGATTCGCTACCGTATCGACGGTATTCTGCAGGAAACCATGACGCTGCCGAAGGGCATTGAGCCGGCGCTGATTTCGCGGATTAAGATTTTGAGCAACTTGCGGATTGATGAGCACCGGATTCCACAGGATGGTCAGTTTCAGATATCGTCGGGCGGTAATGAAATTGATTTGCGTATTGCGATTAGTCCGGTGGTGTGGGGCGAGCAGGTGGTCATCCGGTTGCTCGATAAAGACTCCAGCATTTTGACGCTGGAAGCGTTGGGTTTCCGCGGCCGGGCTTTAAAGGTAATTTCTGAGGGTATTCATAAGCCGCATGGCATGACGCTCTCGACTGGTCCGACTGGCTCGGGTAAGAGTACCACGCTGTATGCCATCGTGCAGGAACTGAAAGATGTGTCGGTGAATATCGTCACTCTGGAAGACCCGGTGGAGTACAAGATGGACGGCATTAACCAGATTCAGGTTAACAATGATGTGGGCCTGACGTTTGCCAGCGGCTTGCGCAGTATTTTGCGCCAGGACCCCAACATTGTGCTGGTGGGGGAGATTCGTGATAAGGAAACGGCCGATTTGGCGGTGCAGGCGGCGCTGACGGGCCACGTGGTGCTATCGACGATTCACACCAACTCGGCGGCCGGCGTGCTGCCGCGTATGCTGGATATGCAAATTGAGCCATTCTTGATTGCTTCCACGATTAATACGGTGATTGGCCAGCGCCTGGTGCGCAAGCTGTGCGAGAAGTGTAAGGAAACGTACGACACGAGCGATATCGAGACGAAATCTATTATTGAGACAATGGGCAAAGTTTTGCCCAAGGACCGCACGGGACTCGAACAGGCCAAGAAGGACTTAGGTTATGAGCAGATCCCGTTGGGTAATCAAACGTCGTTCAAAATCTTTAAGGCGGTGGGCTGCAAAGCTTGCACCAAGGGCTACAAGGGCCGCATGGGTATTTACGAAGTGTTTGCCATGACGAATGAGATGGAGCGGCTCTTGAGCCAGCGCGCCACCACCTCCGAGGTGCAGGCGCAGGCGCAAAAGGACGGCATGCTAACCATGAAGCAAGACGGGTACTTGAAGGTGTTTAACGGGCTGACCACACTGGAAGAAGTGGCGCGTGTGGCGGCCGATTTCTAGCCCTAAACGCAGTTCGGCCCGCCCCGAGGATCGGGGCGGGCCTGAGCGGTGCCGGTCTGGTGGACCGGATCGCCTGACGCTGGAAGCGCCGTGGGTTGTGCTACGGCTGCTCGACGTGCTCGGCCGCTTCGTGGGCGATTCGCTCGGCCGTGGTCGACGGCTTCCGGTAGACGCGGGGGCCCTGGAGATTCTCCTTGACGTGCCGGACGACCTGTATGAGCTGGTGGTGGGACATGCCTCGCTCAGCCCAGCTTGTCTGGCATCACCTGGGTCATCGTAATCTAAACCGCCATTTTGTTTTGCGTTGCTATAGCATTGGTATTTTCATACCCCTTGTGCTTTAATGAATGTAACTTTGAGGTGATCTGTGGAGAGAAGCGCGCTTAAAATTGAATTGTTGCTCGAGCAAGTCATCCGCATGGACGCGTCGGATTTGCACATTCAGGTAGGCTTGCCGCCAATGTTGCGGGTGGACGGCAGCCTGCGGCCAGTCAATGATGCTCCGGTGCTGGAAAGCGCCGACGTTGAGAAGCTGGTATTTTCGATCCTCGATGACGACCAGAAAGAAATCCTCATCAAGGATAAAGAGGTAGACTTCTCGTTCTCGTTTGGTAACTATGGTCGGTTCCGGGTGAACGCCTTCCACGAGCGGGGTAACCTGGCGGGAGCGCTGCGGTTGATCCCCAGCAAGATCCGCACACTGGAAGAACTGCAGATGCCAAAGGTGTTGCAATCGTTTACGGAGTTTCCGCGCGGTTTGGTTTTGGTGACCGGCCCAACCGGTTCGGGTAAGAGTACCACGCTGGCGGCCATGGTGGACCGCATCAATACTGAGCGGTCGTGTCACATTTTGACGATTGAAGACCCCATTGAGTACGCGCACGTGTCAAAGAAATCAATCGTGGTGCAGCGGGAAATCCACTACGATACCTACTCGTTTGCGGCGGCACTGCGCTCAAGTTTGCGTCAAGACCCCGATGTGGTACTGATCGGTGAGATGCGTGATTTGGAGACGATTGCTGCGGCCGTCACCATTGCAGAAACCGGCCACTTGGTGCTGGCAACCCTGCACACCAACAGCGCGGCCCAATCCATCGACCGGATGATTGACGTCTTTCCGCCGCACCAGCAGCAGCAGATCCGCGTGCAGCTGGCCGGCATGCTGCAGGGTATTTGCTCGCAGCGGCTGGTGCCGGGCATTGGCGGCGGCCGGGTGGTGGCTTCGGAGATTCTGGTGGCCACGGGCGCCGTGCGTAACATTATTCGCGAGGGCAAGACCCATCAGCTGGACGCCGTGATTCAAACCGGCGCCGAGCACGGCATGCAGAGCATGGACCGCACATTGGTATCGCTGATTCAGAGCGGCAAGATTACCTACGACGAAGCCAAGAACTTCGCAATTGATTTGCAAGAGCTTGAACGCTTGATGAGAGGATAACAGGGCAGCATGCAGACTTTCCTGTATAGCGCGCACAAAGGCGACACTGACGAGGTCGTTAAGGCTGAAGTTCAGGCCGAAACGGAATCAGCCGCGGCCAAGCTGCTCATGAGCCAGGGGCTGTTCCCGATTTCGATTGACCCCAAGGAGGGTGCAAGTTTTTTGAGCAAAGCCGGTTTTGGCGGCCGGGTATCCACTAAAGACCGCATTATTTTCACCCGGCAGCTTTCGACGCTGATCAACGCCGGCTTGCCGCTGGCGCAAAGTCTGCGGACGGTGACAGACCAGATCGTCAACAAGAATCTGAAGGATATTGTGACGCAAGTGGTAGCCAGTGTGGAGTCGGGCACGAGCTTGAGCCAGTCGTTTGGGCGTTTTCCGCGGGTCTTCAGTGATGTGTATGTGAGCCTGGTGGCGGCGGGTGAAGCGTCGGGCTCGTTAGACAAAACCCTGGAGCGTATAGCCAACCAGCAAGAAAAAGACGCAGCCATCTTGAGCAAGATCCGGGGCGCGTTGGTTTATCCGGTGATCGTGCTGTTCGTGATTCTGGCCGTGCTGGTGTTCATGTTGACGACGGTGCTGCCGCAGGTGGGGTCGCTCTATAAGGACTTGGGTAAAGAGCTACCGATTTTGACCCGCATCCTGCTCGCGATGTCGAACTTTATTGTGCATTATTGGTACATTGCCATTGTGGGCGTGGCGGCTGGCGTGTTTGGCATCCGCAGCTACGTGCAAACGCCGATGGGTCGGGCTAACCTAGACACATTCAAGCTCAACATGCCGCTGTTTGGGCGGATTTTCCGCAAGGTCTACATGGCCCGGTTTGCTCGCACCATGAGCACAATGCTGTCGAGTGGTATTCCTATGCTGGAAGCGTTGCGGATCGTGAAGCAGTCGATTGGCAACGTGCACGTGGAGGCGGCCTTGGAACAGTCAATCAGCGGCGTGAAGAGTGGCAAGGCGCTCTCGGCGACGTTGGAAAACCAGGGCACGTTTTTGAAGCTCGTACCCCAAATGGTGCGGATCGGTGAACAATCCGGCGCAATTGACGGCATGCTCGACCGGGTGGCCGGTTATTACGAGAACGAGGTTGACGAAGAGGTAAAAAACTTATCAACGACAATTGAGCCCCTGTTGATGGTGGTGCTTGGCGTGGTCGTTGGTGGTGTAATCGCGGCAATCTTGTTACCAGTGTACTCGCTGGTAGGCTCGGGAGGTGTCGATAACCTGAAATAAGCGAGACGGAAGCCCGCGCATTGACACCAGTAAGCATAAGTGCAATACTTAGCTTAAGTTGTCAGCATCAACTCATAAGTAATATTTAAGAAAGGTAAGAATAGTGAGCAACCTTTTGAAGCGGGAGAAAGGCTTTACCCTGATCGAGATCGTGCTGGTCTTGGCGATTGCTGGCTTGCTGCTCGTGATCGTCTTCCTGGCGGTCCAGGGCGCGAACCGGTCACGTCGTGATGCTCAGCGCAAGCAAGACGCCGGCCGGATGTTAGCGGCCATGAGTGAGTGCGCCTCGAACAACAACGGCCAGTATGGTACGACCTGTTCTGGTACGACCAGCACGCTGATCAGCGGCGGTTACTTCTCTGGTAGTGACCCGAATGGCACCGCGTACAGCTTGGTAGGTGGTGCGCCGGCTAACCCAGGTGAAATCCGCCCTGGTTACGGTGTGAACGCGGCCTGTCCGGGTACGACGGCCAACACGGCTTACGTACAGGTTTACCAGGAAGCTGGTTCGGCTTACTGCGTCCACAACTAGCCTGACGAAGTTCTTGAGCAAAAAGCGGCCAAATGGCCGCTTTTTTGTATATACTATGCTTATGCTTGATGAGCGATTGATATGGGCAGTGGCGGCGGCCGGGTTTGGGCTGATATTTGGCTCGGCCATAAATGCGCTGGTGTGGCGGCTGAAGGTGGGGCGGAGCTGGGTGCATGGTCGTAGCGAGTGCCCGGATTGCGGCCATAAGCTGGCGGCCAAGGATTTAGTGCCAGTGTTTAGCTGGCTGTGGCTGGGCGGCAAATGCCGGTATTGTAAGCGGCCCATTCAAGACCACCCGCTCGTGGAGGTGGTAACGGCCTTGCTGTTTGGCCTGAGTGTATTCGTGCTGTTGCCAGTGACATGGATCCAGGGGGTGCTGTTGGGGATCTGGCTTGTCATGCTGGTGCTCCTGGTGGCGCTAGCGGCGTTTGATGCGCGCTGGATGCTGTTGCCGGATAAGCTTATGGCGCCGCTGGCGGTGGTGGCGGTGGGGTACATGCTGACGGCGGCTGGGACGAGTGGCAGCTGGCGCGTGATTACCGGCTCGCTGGGCGCGGCGGTGGTGTTTGGTGGGGCGTTTTTGCTGCTTACGGTGCTGACGCGCGGCCGGGGCATGGGCGGCGGTGATATCAAGCTGGCGTTTGTGATGGGGTTAATGTTGGGTTTGAAGGCCACGGCGCTGGCGATGCTGGTGGCGTTTAACGTGGCGGCGCTGGTGGGCATCGGCTTGATTGTCATGAAGCACCGCCGCCGGCGCGACCAAATTCCGTTTGGTCCGTTTTTGGTGCTGGGAACGGTGGTAGCGTTTTTGTGGGGACGGCAGGTTTTTGAGTGGTATCTTAGTGTTAATGGTCTCAACTAGCCTGGGAGCGAGACCGTGCTACAATTGAAAGTACTTATGGTGAGACGAGCACAGAGCGGGTTTACGCTGATTGAGATTATCTTTGTGCTGGCCTTATCGTCTTTGATGTTTGTGGCGGTGCTGGCCGGTGAGCGTTACTTGCGTAGCCGGACGCAGTTTGACGCCAATGTTAACCGGGTGGTGGCCAGCGAAACGGAGGCGCGCAACCGGGCCGCGTCGGTGCGTAACACCGCCGGCGACGGTACGGGTACGGCGAAGTGTGGGGGAGCGGCGCCCAACGCCAGTGGGGTTTTCCCGTACCGTGAGTATATTTTTGCCGGCACGGAGTGGGTGGCTTCGGGCACGAGCCCGATGATTACCATTCGGTCCTGGAAGGCGCTGCCAGGGTCGTTCGCCTGTAGTTTTGATTCCGAAGTTGTGGCAATTCCGAGTAACACGGTGGCTTCGGCGCCGGCGCCCAATGGCGGGCGGGTGTTGTTTATCCGCGATGATTTTGGCCGGGTACGCACTTGTTTCCTGACGGATGTAACAACTGATGTGTCGGCGACGTTTGCGGGTGGCGCTTGTCCTACCAACCTGACGGGCTTGACGGTATCGGTGGCGGATAATGAGAGCCACACGGCTGATGTCGTGATTGACGCCAGTGGCCTAGCGAGGCGGAATTAGCGATGCGGCAGTTATTGCATAGTGCGGGGCCATCATCGCGCAGTGCGGGGCCATCATTGCGCCAGGCCGGCTTTACGCTCATCGAGTTGATCTTGGCCATGGCGGTGTTTAGCATGATGCTCTTAATTATCGTGAACGGCTTTATTACGGTGGTGCACTTGCATAACTCAGCGATGGCGTTAAATGATGCGCAGGATAATGCTCGTTCGGCCATGGACCAAGTCACGCAGGCCGTGCGCAATGCGTCGCCGACAGCCGATCCGGTGGTGCAGGGCTCGGCACCGGTGGGCGCCACCTTGTGCTTGCAAAGCGATACCGGTCCTGAAGTGATTTTCTATGTAACTGGCACGACGTTATACCGAGCTGACGGCTGCACGGCCCGGCTTAACCAGCAAGCTCTCACCAACGCCAATGTAATGGTGACCAACTTCGACCCGACCGTCATCCACGCGACCGGCTCGGCGGGCAGCAAGGCTGACGTGGAGGTGTCGTTGACGGTGGCGACCAACAATGGAACCACGAATGGCGCGCCCGGCGAGGCGGTGCAATGTGGTGTGGGTACATCAACACAGACGTTTTGCTCCGTTGTGACATTAAAATCGGGGGTAACGCCAAGATGAGACGTCGGACGCCGGCTGAAGCTGGCTATGTGTCGTTGCTGACAGCCATACTCATTAGCTTGCTGTTGTTGACGATTACGATGAGCATGGTCGTGCTCGAGGTGGCGCAGTTGCGTAAGGCGTCGGATTCGGAGCAGTCATTGAAGGCCTACTATACGGCTGAAGCGGGTGTGGAAGACGCCGTAAACCGGGTATTAAGCGGTGCCGTGACGTCTGACCAAAATTGCTCCAACGCTGCGGGCAACCCGTTGGGCGGAGCATCGCAAAACACGTTTGATTCGGCTGGTGCGGCGGGCTGGACTTGCCAGCAAATTTCGTTTTCTGGTGCGCCGCAGGGCAAGCTTGACCAGCCGGACGTTGCGAAAACCGTTGATCCAGGCGCCTCGCTCTTTAGCTCGGTGGTGCTGGAGTGGGACCAATCGGCCGGCACTTTGGCGGATAACGCACCACTGGGCTTACTGCCAACCCAGGCGGCATACAATAGTGCTCCGTTTATGCCTCCGGTAGAAATGACGGTCATCCGCTACCCGACCGGCCAGGTGCGTACCAATGACATTTGCACCGGGAGTCAGACGCCTTCAAATTCGAGCTGCTTGGTCTTGCTGCAAAACGCCCTGTTTGTGCCGGGTGGTCCGGCGGCGGGTGGGACGGTTGCCTTTAACGACGGGTTCAGCAGCGGCGGACCATACCAAGGCAACTGTCAGAACGGCCGGACCTCAAACCCGTATTACTCGGCCACGCCATACCGCTGCTACATTCGGCTGACGGGCTTTGCTGGCAGCGGCAACTACATGTTTCGGCTGCGGTCGAAGTATGGGGCGTCGTCATACCGTATGACGTTTTATAACCCGGCCGGGAATGTGGTGGCAGTGCCGGACGGGACCGCCACCGTCGACGTCACAGCTAGGGCTGGCGACACGTTCCGCCGTACGATTACCAAAGTGCCCATTACCAATAACCAGGCCAGTGGCCTCAACTATGTGGTTTTCTCTGACTCGGGTGTCTGTAAGACCTTTGAGGTGGTCGATAACGTCTTCCCGACGACAGGTGCGGTGCCAACATGCAATTAACCCGTCATCATCAACGCGGCGATACGCTGATTGAGGTTACGATTGCGCTGGCAATTCTGTCAATGACGCTGATGGGCGCCACCCGCTTGGCGGTCCGGGCGTTTCAGCAGGGACAGACAGCCCGTGAGCGGACGGCGCTGGCTCTCACGGCCCAGCAGCAGCTGGAGCATTTGCGCAACTTCCGCGACACATCGAGCTGGACGGAGTTTGTGAATGGCAGCGGGAGCGGTTTGTTTAGGGGGGTGCTGTCGGCTCATACTGGCGGACCGTGCCAGCAATCCGGGTGCTTTACGATGCGACAGAATGGCAGTCGGTTTGAGCCGGTCGACGGGTACGTCCAGAACTCAACCGTCGCTAACTCCTATGTGGAGATCCATGCCCAGGCGGCTGGTGCCAAGATGGTTAAGTTTACGGTCAGCTGGGGCTTCCCGGACGTCTCGGGCGGGCCAGATAATGTCGGCCATGTGGTAACTCAATTGACTGATTTGACAGCGGTTTTGGCAACGACGGCGCCGGCACCTAGCGGCCCAGTTTCGACGCTTGACTCGCCGTGCACCGACGGCGTGGCTGAGCTCGTGTATAACTTTGTGCCGATGACGTTGTTTGAAAATAACTACAGTACGATTGACGCGTATATTGACTCCAATGGGCTCGGTTACGGCGTGCATAACTCGGTTGTAACTAATGGTAACGGCACGAACTGGCCCGGCCCCAACCCGCCGCAAAAAACCTTTACCGGCAGTATCGGTTCACTCGTGGGCGGGAATTATCCAGGTAACATTTAAAGCCTATGACGACAACACTGATACGTCTGATCCGCTGCTGGTGATTAGCCACTATCGGTTCCCGCAAGACGGCCGTGGGCCGTCGGGATCGGCGCAGGATACCACGGACCGGGATGGTGTTTTGCCTCAGGTGCCGAACTTCCAGAATGATGAGAGCTATCGGTTATTCATATATGTCAGCGGTTTGGCTTCACCGATCGTGACGACGTATACACCGGATATTGCCAAGCACGAGAACATCGGGGAACAGGTATACACCATTCCGGTGACGATTCCGGCTAACGCCACGATCACCAAGATTGTGGCCGAGTCGGAGCCGCGCACAAATTCCGGGATTGATTCTAGCGGTATTCCGTATGACGGCGACGCCGTCCTACCGGTGTGCGCGGCCCTCACGCATTTGTAGCTGGCCTGTCTGGCATCATCTGGACGCGTAAGGAACGTGTTAGCTTGTTTTGTGTTTGCTATAGGAGCTAGGGTGGCTGTGGAAGCGCTCATGCACGCTTTTAAGCTGTGGATCGGTCACGTGGGTGTAAATTTGCGTGGTTTGGATGTTAGCATGGCCCAGCAGGCCCTGGACGCTGCGTAGGTCGGCGCCGTTATGCAGGAGGTCTGTCGCAAAGCTGTGGCGCAGGGTGTGCGGCGTGACGTCTTTGATGAGGCCGGCAGCCGTGGCATAGCGTTTGACGAGGCGCTGGACGGAGCGAGGTGTGAGGCGCTGGTACATGCCGCCCTCGGACTCGTCCTGCGAGCCGGAGTAGTGAATAAACAGCGGCTTGCCGTCGTCGGTGCGGGTGGCCAGGTATTTGCCGAGCCAATCGGCGGCTTGGGGTGAGATGAAAATGGGGCGGTCCTTTTGGCCCTTGCCGCGGACCATAAATTCGCGGCGCTCGAGGTTAACTTGGGAGCGGTCGAGGCTGACGAGTTCGCTGACGCGCAGGCCGCCAGAAAACAGCAGTTCAATGACGGCGCGGTCGCGCAGACCGATGGGATTCGTGGTATCAATGGCGCCCAGTAAACGGGCCACTTCGTCTTGGTCGAGGAAGGTGACTTGGGGCCGGGTGGTTTTGGCGAGCTCAATTTTGGCGGAATCCAGAGCTTTGATGTCGCGCTTGGCGAGGTATTTGAGGAAGCTGCGCAGCGCGATCAGGTGGTAGTTCTGAGTGGTTTTGGTGAGCTCGTGACCCTGATTATCCTTGATGCGGTTGAGGTGCAGGCGCCACTGGCGGACCATTTCGGCGTCGAGCTTGGCGATGTCGCAGTCTTCGGTGAACTCGACCAGGCGCTGGAGGTAGTGATCGTAGTTGGCGATGGTTTTTTGTGAGCGGTTCTGCTCAATCTCAAGATGTTCGAGGAAGTCGGTGACAAGCTCAGAGAGGAGTAGTTCGGCCATAACGTTAGATAAATCCTTATGGTGTAATGGTATCATGATGGGCTCCGGGCCTGATACAATGCCGGTATGAAGGCAGTTGAGGGTGTGGCGGTGCGGCCGATAATTTTGGGCATGTGGGTGGCGTGCCTGGCTGTGGCCATGGCGCCCTGGTTGACGGGCGGCCGCGAACCGCTGGCCTGGGTCTTAAGCGGTTTTGCGCTGCTGCTGGGAGCCCTCCTGGCCTGGCGGCAGGCGGCGGTAGCTGTGCTGCCCCGGGGAGTTGTGGTCTGGAGCTACGCTGGGTTGATGCTGTGGGCGCTGGCTAGCGGGCTGTGGTCGGCTAACCGGTACTCGACGGCGGTGTGGGTGGTAATGTGGGGCCTGGCTGGTCTCGCTTTCCGGCTGAGTTACGTTGTAAGCGCCAGCGAGGCGGGGCGGCGCTGGCTGCTGCGGGCGTACTTGGGTTTAGCGGTGGTGTTCGCGGTCGTGGGTATTGGTATGTACCTGTTTGGTGATTATGAGCGGCTGGTTGGCTCCATCTATTGGCCGAACCCGGCAGCAGCGTACATGATGCCGGCGGTGTTGGTGGCGCTGGCCGGTTGGTTGCGGGCGGAGCGGCGCTGGGATTTAGCGCGGTGGGGTGCGGTTTTGGGGCTGTGCGGGGCAGCGTTTTACCTGACTGGCTCACGGGCCGCGATGCTAGTTTTAGGCTTGGTAACGGCGATATTTCTAGTGGTGAGTAACCATGTCAAACACTTCTGGATAAAAATATTGTTCAGCGTGGTGATCGTTACGGCGTTGAGTACAGGATTAGTTTGGTCGGGCAACCGCTTGGGTCATCATCACGCTGGGGGCACATTTGGCAGCCGGGTGGGTGAGTTGGCATCGGGCAAGGCACAGAGCGGCCGGGATCGGCTCAGGTACGTGGAGAGCGCGGTGGCTATCTGGCTAGCCCAGCCGATCTTGGGTAGTGGAGCCGGGACCTACGGCGATGTCCATCCGCAATACCAGCAAACCGTGGTGAGCGCCTCGACTGACGTGCATAACCTGTATGTGCAGACGCTGGCGGAACTGGGCCTGCCGGGCTTGGTGTGCCAGCTGGCGTTGGTGGTGGGCTTGCTCTGGGGCATGGTGCAGGGTTTATCGTGGCGGCCCGAGCTGGTGCCGGTGGGTTGCGGGGTGGTGGGCTTGCTCTGGCACTTTGGTCTTGATATTGATGCCCGGTATCCGGCCCTGTTGTGCCTGCTGGCAGTGCTAGCGGGCATGGTGGTGGTGCCGCGGCGGGCGGGGGCGGTGCGGCCGGCGGGCTGGCGCTGGCCGGCGCTGGCGGCTGGGCTGCTGGTGCCGGTGGTGCTGCTGTACCAATCCGAGGTGGCTGCGGAGCGGGGCAGGGCAGCCCAGCGTGATGAAGACTACGCGGCTGCGGCAAATTGGTTCGACCAGGCTGGCGCGAATGGGCTGGCCAATCCCGATTGGGTTTCCGCAGCCGGGCTGAATGAGCTGGCGGTGGCGGTGCAGGCGGCGGGCCAGCCGGACGCGCAGGCCGCGGCTTATCAGTTGGCGTTGGATGATGCGCGTCGGGCCCAGCAAGCCGATCCGCACGACGCCCAGCATTGGCAATTGCTCGGTCGGGTGTTGGTACAGCGGGGCAAGCCGGGGGACCTGCCGGCGGCGGAGCGGGCCTTGCGCCGGGCGTTACAGCTGGATGGTTTAAACCACCCCGAGTACGCGCTGGATTTGGCGCGCTTGCAGGTGGCTCAGCGCCAGCCGGAGGCGGCCCGGGCTACGGCTGAGCGGATGTTGGGGCTGTATCCGCCGGCGGTCGTGTCGAACCGGTACGCGGATCCCCAACTACTTCATCACCTGGCGGAGTTGGCGGCGCTGGTGGGAAACCTTGATTTGCAGGCTGGCGCAGTGCCGGCGGCGGAACGCCAGGCGCAGGCGGCTTTGAATTGGGAGAAGCCAAACCTGGCCGGCCGGGCGCTTATGCACCAAGTACAGCAGTTAAAGGCGGCGGATTCTCAGTAAAGCATAGCGCGGTGGCGTGCACGCCAGTATAATGTGGTTATGCAGCTACTTCAAGCAATTCTGCTCGGTCTTACCCAGGGGCTGACGGAGTTCATTCCAGTATCATCGTCTGGGCATTTAATTTTGGTCGGGCATTTTCTGCATTTCCAATACACGGGACTGGCGTTTGATACGGCGCTTGATATTGGAACTTTGCTGGCACTATATCTGTTTTTTGTGCGGGATTTTTGGAATTTGGCACATGATTTTGTGATGGGCGGTCCACAGCGGAAATTGGCAACATATATCTTAATTGCGACGGTGCCGGCTGTGGTGGCGGGTGTGCTCATGCAAACGGCGGCCGAAACAGTGTTCCGTGATGCCCGGCTCGTAGCCATTAACTTGATTTGGGTGGGCATGGTGATGTATCTGGTGGACCGGTACTTTCGGCGTGACCGTGGGTTAGACCAGGTAACGTTGCCGCGCGCCTTGACGGTAGGAGTGGCGCAGGCGGTGGCGTTGGTGCCCGGGGTATCGCGGTCGGGCATTACCATTACGGCTAGCCGGGCGCTGGGTTTTGACCGCGTGACCGCCACCCGGTTCTCATTCTTGCTATCGGCGCCGGTGATTACCGGGGCGACGCTCAAGGTATTGCTGACGCATGGCCACCTGCATGAGATGCTCAGTATTCCGTGGCTGTACGGCACGGGCATCTTGGCGGCGTTTGTGAGTGGCTACTTGGCGATTAAATTCCTCATTGCGTACTTGTCGCGGCATGGCTTGGCGGTGTTTGCGGTGTACCGCATTGTGGTGGGTACGGTGATCCTACTGGTGGGCCTCCGGTAATGAGCATTAGTGCGGTAGCCTTAAATGTGGTGAGCGTGCTGGGAGTGTGGGGGATTGGGCTCGGCGTGTTCCTCAACGGGCTCGGTGTACCGGGGATTTCGGAAGTGATGTTGCCGTTGGGCGGTGTGGGTGTCGCGCAGGGCCGGATTGGCCTGTGGTGGTTATTGCTGGTCGCGATGGTGGCGCAACTCGTTGGTGTGTCGGCGGCTTACTGGCTGGCTCGAACTGGCGGCATTGAGCTCATTGAGCGGTATGGTCGGTATGTGCTTATTTCACGGCGGGAGCTGGATGCGGCGCAACGCTCGTTTGATAAATATGGCAGCCCGCTCGTGATTTTCGGTGCTTTTATACCAGGGATTCAGGGCTTCATTGGGTATATCGCGGGGGTCGCTCGGATGAACTTTGGGCGGTTTTTGGTCTCGGTGTTCATCGGTAAGCTGGTCTGGATCGGTGGCTTGGTCTATCTGGGCAGCATCGTGGGCGACCATCTCGACCTGATAGACCGCAGCATAAAACAGATTGGTGTGATAGTATTGGCGGCGGTGGTACTTCTAGCAATATGGTACGTGCGCCGGCACCGGCGTACACGCCGGGGAGAATTGATTGAAGATTAGGACAACTAAGCTAGCTAACGGTCTGCGGGTGGTAACGGCCCACATCGCGGACGCCCGCAGCGTGACAGTGAATATTGCCGTAGGCACGGGCTCGCGGTTTGAACAATACGACACGAACGGTGGGGTGTCGCATTTTTTAGAGCACTTGCTGTTTAAGGGCACCAAGAAATATCCGACGGCCCAAGATATTGCCGAAGCGGTTGACGCCGTGGGTGGGTACAATAACGCCTACACTGGCGAAGACATCACGTCTTTTTACATTAAAGTGCCGGCCCGGCACGGTGAGCTGGCGGTGGATATTTTGTGCGATATGGTACGCCACCCGGTGCTTGATGCTGAAGAAATTAACCGGGAGCGAGGCGTGATTGTGGAGGAAATGAACGTTTTCCGGGATGATCCGCCGCGGTTTATTGGGACGCTCATTCCGGCGCTGATGTTCCCGGACCATCCGCTGGGGCGTGATATCATCGGCTCCGAGAAGGTGATAGAACAGATTCCCCGCCAGGCCATCGCCGATTACATGCGGCAGCACTACCGGCCAAACAATATGGTGGTGGCGCTGGCGGGGGCGGTTGACCACGACCAGATTGTGGCGCAGGTGCAGGCGGCGCTGGGTGGCCTGGAGCGCGCGGAACTGCCGCACTTGGTGCCGGTACCAGCGGCCGCTGGACCCAAGCGCAGCATTGCGTTCCGCAAGGAGACGGCCCAGGCTCACTTTATGGTGGCGGCCCGGGCTTATGCCTATGAGCACGAGGATGAGCCGGCGGCGCGGGTGGCGGCGGCCATTTTAGGGCGCGGCATGAGCTCGCGGCTGTTTTTGAACGTGCGCGAACGGCAGGGCTTAGCGTACAATGTGTTCGCCGAAACTAACAGCTATGTTGACGCCGGACTGTTTGAGGCTTACGCTGGCGTAACGATCGAGAAGACCAAACAGGCGTTGGAGTCGGTGCTGCATGAGCTGGAATTAATCCGCCAAGAACCAGTGGGCTATGCCGAGCTCGATAAGGCCAAGCAGCAATTGATTGCCGGGTTGGAGATGAGTCTGGAGAGCAATTCCAACGTGGCGGATCGGCTGGGGGCCCAAATGGTGCTGCTCGGTAAAACCAAGACGGTGGATGAGTCCATCGCCGAGGTGGAGGCGGTGACAGCAGCTGATATTCAGCGTGTGTGCCGGGCGATGCTGGCGCCGCAAAACTTGCGGTTTGCCATTATCGCGCCGGAGCCGCAAGCGGCGGCCGAACATTTTGAATCATTAGTAAGCGTTAAGGAGACGTAAATGGAAGGAAATGACAAGCGCTTAGCTGAGCTACGGCACGAACGGAGCCTGGTGCTTATCAAGCCGGACGCGGTGGCGCGCCACTTGGTGGGTGAAATTTTAAACCGGTTCGAGCGCAAGGGCTTGAAGATCGCTGCGCTCAAGCTGGTGTGGCCCACGCTCGAAATGGCGGGTGAACACTATGAGCTGACCGAAGAGTGGCTGAAGTCATCGGGCGAGCGCACGTACAAGGGTTACCTTGATAAAGGCCTGGAGCCGCCGGCTGAGCCGCGCGAGCTGGCCATGAACACCCGTCGCAAGCTGATGGATGCTCTGACCGCCGGCCCGGTGGTGGCCATGGTGCTGGAAGGCGCCCACGTCATTGAAGTGGTGCGCAAGATGCGCGGTAACACCAGCCCGCTGTTTGCCGAGGTGGGCACCATTGGTTTTGATTACTCGCTGGAGTCATACGAGCTGAGTGACGCCGGTGACTGGGCGATTAAGAACATCATTCACGGCTCCGATAGCCCTGAGTCCGCGGCCCGCGAGATGAACATTTGGTTCCGGCCCGAGGACATCGTGGAGTACGAAACAATCGTCACCGAGATGGCGTACAAGAAAGACTGGACGCCGAAGAAGCGCGGTTAGCCTTTAATAATTGCTGCTCGGCTGGGAACGAGTTGTCGGGTGGCGGGACGCGCAGGTTGGTCGTCGGCGGCGCCCTCGTCGTCGGCGGCGAATTCGTTGGAGCGCAGGAGCTCAAGTGCTTCGGCGACCTTGCGGGGCCGGCCCGATGCCCAGAGCGGGCAGAGGTTGTGGCGCCTGACGAAGGTCTGCATGTGATTGAGGGTGAAGATCTCGATCCAGTCTGCGCCGGGTGGCAGGGCATTCACTTTGCGGGTCTGTTCTGCGACGGCTGCTTTCGTGTCAAGGATCAGCATAACGTGTGATATGCCACGCTGTGCCGTTAAGGTAAAGATAATTCCTTGGTGCCCCGGGTAGGAATCGAACCTACGACGCCCTCCTTAGGACGGAGGCGCTCTATCCGCTGAGCTACCGGGGCGGATGGTAGCCTGGCAAGGTCTGATTATACACGGAAATCGGTGTGGGTGGGGGTAGGCGGCGTGAGTGTCGGCGATTTTTGAGACAAATTCTCAAAAATTTCCGGCGCTGCGGGGAATGGAGACGCGGATGATACAATCAGAGCATGAGCGGTAAACAGCAGCCACAGCAGCCTAGGCCGGCGCGGCCGGAAGATAAAGAATTTCCTGGCCAGCATGAGGGTGAGACGGTGCAGTTTTTGTTTCGGCAGCACCCGCTCGTGATGCGCAAGGCACTGATGCTGGGCCTGCTGGTGATTACGGTGGGGGTGCTGCCGCTCGATTTTGCCTTTGTATACACGATGCCAGTGCTGCAGGAGTGGCTGACCCGCATTGCTCTGACCCTGCCTCTGGTTGTGCTCGTGGCCTGGGTGTACCGCTGGGTAGGCTGGTATTACACTGTGTTTATCGTGACGACAGAGCGCCTGGTGACCATCAAGCAGCACGGGTTGTTTGCTCGTGAGGTGGAGGAGTGGCAGCTTGATGGCATTACGAACGTTAATTACCGGATTGGTGGTTTTCAAGCGGTGCTGTTTGGCTATGGCGACATTAGCGCGAAGACATATGTGGGCGACCTTAAGCTGCCCACTATTCACGAACCAGCCAAAATTCACGACAAATTGCTGGTGGCAGTGCGGAAAGCTGGCGGCGCCGGCTCGACACCGCCACCCAGTTTAGGTTAGGATAGTCCCATATAACGTTTTAGTTGCGTGAGAGGAGTAGGCGTTGCCTGACAAGAACGAAGCGCTGGATGAAAAAGACCAGCCGAAGACCGAGGCTAAGGCTGAGTCGAAAGCTAAACCGGAAATCAAAACTGCTGAATCTAAAACACCCAAAGACTCTCCAAGCTCGGTGGCTGTAGCGGCTAAGAAGCTTGATCCAGCCCAGCGGGCCAGCGCGAAGGCCAAAGCCATGGCTGGCGTGGTGCGATCGCGCAGTTTCCGCAGCACTGCGCTGAAGGTGGGCGCGGTGGTGGTGGCGCTGCTGGCGATTGTGGTGATTGTGTTTGGTGTGCTGATTTACAAGTACAAGAGCGAGAGCCCGGCCGTGCGGATTGTGTCGTCGATTATTCCGTACCCGATTGAGCAGGTGAATGGCCGGTTTGTATCCTACAACGACTACCTATTTGAGGTAGACGCCAACGAGAAGGCTTATCAGAATAACGCCAAGCTGAATAACCAGCCGGCGGTCAACTTTAACTCGGCTGACGGCAAGAAGTTGGTGGCGCAAATCAAGCAGCATGCGCTCGATAAGCTCAAGAATGATGCCGTAACGCGCCAGCTGGCCGATCAGAAGCACGTGAAGGTCACCGACAAGGAGGTAAATGACCTCATTAATCAGCTGTACGACCGGTACGGCGGGAAAGACACGCTTCTGAAGACGCTTAACCAAATTTACGGCTGGAACATCAACGACCTGAAAAAGGTTATCCGGATGCAGCTGCTGGCCAAGAATCTTGAGGACAAGGTAACGTCTGACCCGACGGTTGATGCGGCCGCCAAGGCTAAGGCCGAGGACGTGCTCAAGAAAATCAAAGACGGTGGCGACTTTGCTGCCCTGGCGAAGCAGTACTCGCAGGCGTCTGACGCGGCGAATGGTGGCGACCTTGGCTTCTTCACCAAGGGCCAGCTGCCCGATAACGTCCAGGCCGCGGCTGAAGCCCTGCAGCCCGACCAGGTCAGCGATGTCATCAAGACCCAGTACGGCTATGAAATCCTGAAAGTCGTGGAGAAGAAGGACGACGGTTCCATCCACGGTATGCACATTCTCATTAAGACTATCGACTTCAATGACTGGTTCCAGCAGCAAGTCGATAAGGCTAAGGTCACTAAGTACATCAATGGCTAAACTCAACGTTGTAGTCATTGAGGGCACCACGAGGGAGCGGCGGTTGAGCATTAACGCCGCCCGCCTCGTGGCCGAAGAGGGGCGCAAGCTGCCAGACGTGGAGATTGTTTTTATCGATCCGACGGAATTTGAGTTCCACGGTGACGGCAACGACCCTGAGGGTAAAAACCCCAAATACACTGCGATTACGGAGCAGGCGGATGCGTTTTTCATTGTGTCGCCCGAATACAACCACTCGTTCCCAGGCTCGCTGAAGCGCCTGCTCGATTCTGAGCTCGAAAACTATGTTCATAAGCCAGTGGCGTTTGCCGGGGTTTCCAATGGTGGCTGGGGTGGCGTGCGCATGATTGAGGCGCTGGTGAATACGGTGCGCGAGATGGGCTTGGCGGCGACGTTTACTGACGTGCACTTCCCGCGGGTGCAGGACATGTTCGATGATAAAGGCAAATTGAAGCCTGAGTTTGCCGTGCAGCGCGAGCGCATCCAGCGGACCTATGCTGAACTGGTGTGGATGGCGAAGACGTTGAAGTGGGGTCGCGAGAACCTGCCCCGCGCCTAACCGAGGGTGTGGTGGCTTGCTCTAGCGAGGCAAATCTGGTACCATTTAGCGGTTAGTTACACGGGCTCGTGGTGTAGAGGCCTAACATGCCTCCCTGTCACGGAGGAGATCGCCGGTTCGAATCCGGTCGAGCCCGCCAAAGTAAGAACCTCACCGTAAGGTGGGGTTTTTACTTTGGCTGTGTCGGGCTCGCCGGATGAGAACCTTAGGTTCGGTGGACGAGGAGCGCAAAAACAGACGAGTTTGGCTCTACAGAGCTATTTTTGTTCGGCCCAGCGGCGGTAGGCGGGTTATTGGTTCGTGACGGCTTCGGCTTGGCGTTCTGCCTCAACGACTTTGCCACGGTCGGTGAAGTACGTCCGGTAGTAGGCTTCGAGCCCGGCCGGTAATTTGGCGTATTCAGTCCCCAACAGCGAATGGGCCTCGTCAAGCCGGTCGGCGGCGGAGGTTTGGCCGGCTAGCTCATCATGGAGACCATCGGCGTCATGCTGGTTAATACCGGCTTGCAGATCTGGGGCGATGGCAGTTTTTTGGCTGTCCGATAGGCGACGGTAGGCCAGGTGGAGCATTTCGTGCGCGGCGGTTACGACGGTTTGCTGGGGGCTGGCTGGGTCGTCCAAGACGTAAATTTCGCCCTGGCTGGTGAGGCAGCCGAGGCGTTCGGCGTCGCAAACTTGCTGGATGGTGGCGGCCCCGGCGAAGTGTGGGTTGCTGCGCAGTAAAAGCCGGCGGCCGGCGGGTGTCAGGCCGGCCGCGGTGGCCACGCGCTCGGTTTGGGCGGACGGCTGGTGGGTAGCAAAGAAAACCCAATCTGTTACGGTGACGCGGTGCAAGTAGGCCCAGCCGAGCAGGGCGAGGAGTCCGGCCACAAAAATGGCATCAAACCAGCGGTTGGTACGAAATTGGCCCATGGTGCATTCAGCATAGCATGCGGCGTCCGAGCGTAAGCGTGTTGTGCTTGAGCGTAAGCGGGTTGTGCTCGGTTGTGGTATGATAAACCTATAACGTAGGTGCATGCAGGTGGATCAGCCACGACCAGTCCGTAGGATGTCAGACATGGGACCGCGCCGGATGGACGGCGCCGTGGCTGGTGGCCAAATGGGGCCGCGTCCGGCCGGGCCGGGTGTGCAACGTTCTGGGGTAGCGGCCCGGCCGGGCATGGGCCAGCGGCCGGCCGGCGCGGTGCCGCCGCCACGTCCGCTGGCAAGCAATCCACAGATGCGCCCAAGCCAGCCGGTGCGTCGGCCCATGCAACCGGCGGGTGGTCGCCAGTTGGGCCACCAGGCCAGCGTCCAGCTGGCCGCGCCCGCGCAGAGCCAAAGGCCCGCGCAGAGCCAAAAGCCAGCGCAGGGTCAGCAATCAGTGCAGGGCCAAAAAATGAACAGCGGTGTCTGGATTGTGTTGCAATTTGTGATTGGCCTGGCGGTAATAGCGGGCGTGGCGGCGGCCGTCGTCTGGTTATGGGTTAAGTATTACCAGTAGGTGAAAAACCAGTGAGGGAGGTGAGCAGGTGGTAAGCCGATGGGTGGCAATTTCGGGCGGTACGGTTATGCTGGCTGTGGTGGCGGCTGGTCTGGCGGAGGCGACCTTGGCTTTCGGTCAGGTCGGACGAATCAGTGATGACGCGGGCGTCCGCCATGCCGTGGTCACGCTCACGCCAAAGCTCACGGCTACCCCCGTGCCAACACCGGCTCCCACGGTGACGCCGACGGTGGCGCCTACCCCGGTACCAACGGCGGTGGCGCCTCATGCGGTCACTAATTCATTTGTGCACCTGCGCCAGAGCAACTCAACGAGTTCGGCTATTTTGATGGATCTCAACGGCGGCACGATCGTTACCTTGCTGCCGTACAGCGATTCCCAGTGGCAACAAGTGCAGTACAATGGCCTGACGGGCTACATTTTTAGGTCTTACCTGATGTACTGATCTACAGCCCGCGCAAAACAAAACCTGCATCCTCACTTGCTCACCTGTGGTTTACGCGACGAGCGCATTGGCCGTGATATACAAAAGAATTTCCTAAGAGCCGCGAGCGGTTTGTAAGTTACTCTAATGGACGATGACCCCGGTTCCGACATACTAACGGTGTTAGTTTAATGAGGGAACAAAATAGTGGGCCGGTCAAGAATTCGCAAAATCAAATCTGCTAATATCCAAAGCCAACAGCAGGACCTGTACGACGTGTTTTACATGAGCCCGGATGAAGCTCGTAAGGCGCTCGAACAGAAGTACGAATTTCTCGCTGACCGTTACGAACGGCGGTTTCCTAAGTACAAAGGCATCAGCTAGCCCAGGACTCTTGCTCAGGCAAGGCACCGGCTTCGGCCGGTGCCTTTTTGTGTTGGATGACTGAGTCTGCGGAGGCTCCGGAGGCTGGCAAAGTCCGGCCTTTTTTGTTAAGCTGATCTGGTTAAAATATGCCGATGTAGCTCAGTTGGTAGAGCAGTGCTTTCGTAAAGCAAAGGTCATGGGTTCGAGTCCCTTCATCGGCTCCAGGGTGAGCCTTTTACAGTGCATATCGCTTCGTCTGATGCTGCAGTTCTCCTGCGCCGTACGTCTATGTACGGCTTAGTCCGGGCTTCGCTTCATCCTGGCGCTATATCACTGTAAAAGTCTCACTGTGGGCTCAAGCCTGCGGGTATAGTACATCGGTAGTATGCGACCTTCCCAAGGTTGAGAGACGGGTTCGATTCCCGTTACCCGCTCCAAGGAATTATTCGTTTGATGATATATAATGGCAAGCATGAAGACCTTCCCGCCTGTGGTTGCGGCCCGGCGGATTTTTCAAGACGTTAGTGCTCGCGTGATAGCTTCGCGGTTCTTCCGCGACGGCTTGTCGATGGGCCTGTTGGGGCTGGCAGTGGTGCTCAATGTGGTGACCATGGCCTGGCTGCTGCTGAGGGTGCATCCGAATGATGTGCCGGTGCCGGTGAGGTACTCAAACTTGCTGGGTGGTTTTGACCAGCTGGGCCCATGGTACTGGCCATTTGTGATTGCCGGGTTTGCTCTCTCAGTTACGCTGTTCAATGCTGGGTTTGCGTATTATAGCTTCCATCGGAGCCGGCTGGTGAGCTTCTTTTTGCTGGTGACATCGAATGTGGTGGGTGCGTTTAGCTTGATTGTGTCCTCGGCGTTTGGGGTGGTGCGGTGAGTCGGCGCGCCGAGGTGATGACGGGCGGCCCGGCGTGGGTTGATAGCCGTTGGTTCCAGCGCCTGCTGGAAATCTTTCCGGGAACCATGATGTGGCTGACATTTATTTTGCCCGTTTTATGCAGCTTGGTTTGGCCGGTGGCGGTGGCATATTACATCATTGCGTTTGACCTGTACTGGATGGTGAAATCCTTCCGGCTGAGCTTTAACCTCATTCGGGCTTACAAGCGGCTGCATTGGGCGCGGGGGATTGATTGGGACGCCCGCTTAGACCAATTAGACGATTTGAACACATCAATTGCTCAGGCGGTAGAAGCCAAAAATGACTTTGCCAAGGCACATCCTGGTATCCAACGGTGGTGGACGCGTTATGGCAGCGCCGAGCGCAAAGCGTACCAGTACCTGCTGGCAGAAGAGCGCCGGCTGCGCAGTTTGGTGCCATATCGGCTCGAAATGATAGCACCAGGGGATGTTTACCACGCGGTAATCATGGCCACGTACAACGAGTCATTGGACATTCTTGAGCCGTCGGTGAAAGCCTTGTTGGGCGTGGATTATCCGCTCGACCGGATCATTTTTGTGCTGGCCTATGAGGAGCGGGGCGGCGAGCGTACGGCGGAAAACGCCCGAATTATCATGGAGCGTTATGGCGATAAATTTGCGTTCGCCATGGCTGTGCAGCACCCCAGCGGGATTGCGGGCGAGGTGATCGGCAAAGGCGGCAACATCAGCTACGCTGGGCGCAAGCTCACTGAGGCAATCCTGCAGTGGGGCATCAATCCTGAGCACGTGGTGGTGACCACGCTGGATTCCGATAACCGGGTGAGCGCGCCGTACTTCAATTATGTGACCTATGAATTTGCGATTGATCCGCGGCGCAAGTACAAGGCCTACCAGCCGGTACCCATGTTCTACAACAATATTTGGGACGCGCCGGCGGCCATGCGGGTGATTGCTACGGGGAACTCGTTCTGGGTGCTCATGGAAATGATGCGGCCGCACCGCTTGCGCAACTTCGCGGCGCACTCACAGCCGTTGGCGGCGCTTATCGACACCGACTACTGGAGCGTGAAGACGATCGTGGAAGACGGCCACCAGTATTGGCGGTCGTGGTTCCGCTATGACGGCAACTACGACGTGGTGCCAATTTTTACGCCAATCTACCAAGATGCGGTACTAGCCGACACTTACTTCAAGACGTTTCGGGCGCAATTTTTGCAGCTGCGGCGTTGGGCTTGGGGCGCCAGCGATTTCGCGTACGTGATGCGGCATGCCATCGCCAACCCGCGGATTAGCTTGGGCACAAAGATCGCCCAGCTGTTCCGGTTGTTTGAAGGCCATTATTCATGGGCGACGGCGCCGCTCATTCTGTTGTTTACGGCTTGGCTGCCGCTATACCTTAACCGGCAGTTTAGCTACATGGCATTGGCGCACAACTTGCCAATCATCACCTCACGGATACTCGCAATGGCCTCTATCACACTGGTGCTCACGATAATTTTGAGTGTGATTATGCTGCCGCCGAAGCCGCCACGCTATCACCAGGTACGGTTTGTTACGATGCTGGCCCAGTGGGTGCTGTTGCCGCTCGTGAGTATTGTGTTTAACGCCTTTGCCGCAATTAACGCGCAAACCAGGCTGATGTTTGGTAAATACCTTGAGTTTTACGTAACCGAGAAGGCCACCAAGAAATGAACTATCTGCTGGGCTTTGGCATGGCCTTGGCTCTGGCGGCGGCGCTGACACCCTGGGTGCGGCGGTTTGCCCTGGCTCGGGGGATTGTTGACCGGCCGACCGAGGCGCGCAAGATCCACACGCATGAGGTAGCCTACTTGGGCGGGGTGGCCATCTTTGCCGCGTTTGGGCTGACGGCTTTGAGTTTATCGCTCATGTCGCGGCAACTGGCGGCATTGCTGTTGGGCTGCTCGGTGCTGGTGGTGATTGGGGTGATTGATGACGTGCGCGGCCTAACGCCGCGCACCAAGCTGCTGTGGCAGTTCGTGGCGGCGGGCATTGCGCTGGCGGGCGGTATTGGCATTACCTCCATCACGAACCCGCTGGGCGGGGTGGTTAATTTGAGTTGGGGCCGGACGGCTGTGGCCCTGGGTCCGCTGCACTTTCACATCATGCCTATCGCCAACGCGCTGAGTTTACTGTGGATGGTCGGCTTGGCCAACACCATAAACTTTTTGGATGGGCTTGATGGTTTGGCAAGCGGTGTGTCGGGGATTGCGGCGGTGATTATGTTCGCGTTGTCGGCGGGGCCGCATGTGCATCAGCCCGAGGTGGCGCTGCTGGCGATTATTGTGGCCGGCGCGGCCTTTGGGTTTTTGCCGTATAATTTCTATCCGGCCCGGATTTTTATGGGTGATAGTGGTGCGTACTTCCTCGGCCTGGTGCTGGCGATGCTGGCAATTTACTCGGGAGCCAAGCTGGCCACGGCGGCGCTGGTATTGGGCGTGCCGATTGTAGATAGTATATGGGCGGCCACCCGGCGCATGGCGCATGGGACGTCGCCGTTTCGGGCTGACCGGCAGCATTTTCATCACCTCCTGCTGGATGCCGGCATGACGCAGCGGCAGGCCGTGTTGACACTCTACGTGGTGGTGGCGGCGTTTGGTTCGGTGGCGCTGATGATTGGGTCGTTTTCAAAACTGATGGCGTTATTCGTGCTGGTGGGCCTCATGGCGGTGGCCATTGTGGGCCTGCTGCGGCGGAGTTTAAAGCGGCCAGTGTGATAAGATAGTGGAGTAACGGGAGGTCTCCCATGCAGCCCAAATATCTCCAGGAGTTGATCCGCAATCTCCAAGAGTTCTACAAGTGTCCGTCGTGTGAGACGAACTACTTCTTCGATGATATTCGGTTCCTGGGAGAGATTGACGCGTACTGCTTTGTGCAGCTATCGTGCCACAATTGCTCTTTGCCGGTGTTGGCGACCGTTACCGTGAACGGCAAGAGTGGAGCCAAGCGCAAGTCGGATCTGCGGCAGAGCGAAGAAGCCAAGTTTGCCTCAAAGGGGGCGATTTCGGCCAGCGAGATTGCCGAGTTCCATCGCTGGATTTCCAAGAGCAAGCGTCTCGTGAAGAAAGCCAAATAAGGAGATACCCAGATATGGAAGCAATCGAGCTCGTGGCGGCTAAGCGGAGTACGGTCGGTAAGAAAGTCGCGGCCTTGCGTGCGGCGGGCAGTGTCCCGGCGGTGGTATACGGCCGTGGGGTCGAGAGTGAGTCCATTGAGATCAATGCCCGGGAAATGGAACGCGTCTTTGCCCAGGCCGGTGGCAATAAGATTGTGGCGCTGAAGGTGGGCTCAGGCAAGCCGCGCAACGTGCTCATCCACGACGTCCAAACCGGCGGCCTGCGCGGCGAGCTGCGCCACGTCGATTTCTACGCCGTGCGCATGAACGAGAAATTGACGGCTGAGGTACCGCTGCACTTCGTGGGCGAATCTAGCGCCGTGCGTCAGGATGACGGCGTGCTGGTACGGCAGATGGAGGCCGTTGAGGTATCCTGCTTGCCTGCCGATTTGCCTGAGGCCATTGAAGTCGACATTACGCCCTTAGCGGACTTTGACCAAACCATTACGCTGGGCGATCTGAAGCTGCCCAAGGGCGTTGAGCTGGCCGAAGATGACCTCACGCAGCTAGTGGCCAAGGTTGAGCCGCCGCGCAGTGAGGCCGAAATGGCCGAGCTCGAGGAGTCGGTGGAGGGTGAATTGCCCGAAGGTGTGGCCGAGGACCAGACCGCCGTTAAGGAAGAAAACAGCGGCAGCGCTGACCGCTAACTGTAAATTTGATGGCAAAAACCCCGCTGCGGCGGGGTTTTTGGTTAGGGGCGGCGGTATTTTTTGAGGGCGCGGTCGAGCTCGGCGGGGGATTGAGGGTTGGTTTGGTAGGCCAGGAAGCGCATGAAGGCGGCCATGTTAAAGTGTTGTAAGGTTGACATCACAATGGCGGCAATTTCTTCCGTGGAAAGTTCGCGTTTACGCAAATCGAGCAGCTTGGCCTCGATGGTGTCGGTGACGGCGTCGACGGTGGTTTCTTTGCGGGGAATCGAGAGGAAGGCACCGTAGATGCCGGAATAGAGTTTGGCCCGCGAGTAGCGCTCCTTGCGGCCGGATTTTTTGATGACTTTCAGGAAGCCGAGGTCGGCGGCCTCGTAGGTAGTAAATGACTCATGGCAATTCAGGCAGCGCCGGCGCCGCCAAATCTGGGTAGCAAACTTGGTAGTGCGCGAATTATAGACTTCGGTGGTGTCGGCGCGACAGTATGGGCATTTCATGACAACATCTTGTCATGTAACTATCATTTCCGCCAGTGGATAACCTGGGGATAAAGCGTAGTGAGCGTGGCGAGCTAGCAAGATATGGCGCTATTA
>DATDME010000099.1:0-3381 GCA_036518915.1 Candidatus Saccharimonadia bacterium
AGGACGAGGCATGGCGGGTTTTGGTTTTAGCAACAGTTGCAGCTATTTTAGCATGCCTTGGTTAGTGAGGAGTTACCGTTTCATTTGGCCAGATGCTAATCGTAGAACTGAGACCAAGAACAACCCGCCGGCCAACAAGCCGCTCAAGGCCAGTTTGTTCTTGTCGACAATGTTGACCATCCGAGCCCTGCCATTGATAACTTCAATGTAGCCCAATGGCCTGGCCGTCACATGTAAGCCAAGGCCCAGACCCCTGTCTTGCTTACCTTCTTCGGCTGCACCTTTGGAGCGGCCGACTCCGCCGCCGCCACCGCCAGCCACTTTGACGGTTGCCACGGGAATCATGGTAACCTCACCAGACTGTATCGGTTTGCCAAATACCGCCTCGACATTTGCCGTATCGCGCACCCGCTGCGAGACCATATCAATCACTTGTTGTGCGTCCATAATGACCCTCCTGACCTTTAAATTACCATCCTAGCTTGATAGGCTGCCGCCGCGCTGTAAACATTCTTACTGTCACCATGCTCGCGGAGAGCATGGTACCATGGGCGTATGACCAAACCGCTCAAACGTACCATCGTGGGCCTATCGACCTTGAGCGCCATCACCGTACTGCGGGCCGCGGCCACACCCGCCGCGCCACCAGCGGTTCCTGTCACCGATAACCACCTTCCGGCCTCACCAAGCAGCAACCCCATCGCCCAATTTGGCGGCAATGTCGTCACGGAAGCCATTAAAATTGTGACCGGCGAAGTTGACACCGCTTCGGCCGCCACACCCTGCGACCCAAAGGACAACACCCCCAACCGCGCGACGTACTGCATCCCGCTGCCCACACCCACACCAGTTCCCACCGCCACCCCCAAACCGGTCGCCACCGCGACACCGAAACCGGCTACCGGCAGCTCGTCTGGAGGAAAATCGGCGACACCCACGCCCAAGCCTACGCCCACACCGATTGTGCCAGCCGCCATTGTCAGCTTTGCCGCCAGCCCGTCGAGTATTGCCGGCGGACAAACCAGCACGTTGTCGTGGGTGGTCGACGGTATCCCGCACGGCGGCTGCAACCTCAACCCCAGCCCCCTTTACAGCACCGACGGCACCGGAAGCTGGACCACGCCCTATCTCCTGGGCTCCAAGAGTTACACGCTGACCTGCCTGGGCGCCGACGGGCGCATGGTCTACGCCTCCACCAGCGTCATTGTTAACGGCATACCAGCCTCCCAAGCGCCAGACCCGTCTATTGGCAACCAAATTGCCGCCTCGCAAGAAAGCTTCACGACCGACGCCGGCCAAACCGTCCTCAACGGCCTGCTCGTCACCGATGTCAAGGGCCTCGTCACCCTCAATCCCGCCATATTTACCGATTCCTTGCTGGCCTCGTCTGTCACCAAAGTGGAATTCTATGAGAACACCACGCTCCTGCAGACCGTCGATGCCATGCCGTTCGCGCTTGATACCACCAAGCTAGCCGACGGCGAGCACACCATTGCCCAGCGGACCTACTACCGTGACGGCAGTATGAGCCAAAACGTCGCGACTCTGAAAATTTCGAACGCCACCGCGGGCACGGCCGGCCACACCGTTAGCCTCTCCTGGATTTTCGTGCTGCTTCCTGTCGTGCTGATTGCTGGCGGGTTGGCTGTGCGCTGGTGGCTCGGCCGACGCCAGCCTGGCGCCAGCGCCACGCCGTACAGCCTGCCGCTGCGGCCCAAGCCGCGCGACAACTACGACCCCAGCGACAACCACACCGGCTTCACCAGCTAATCCGGTGTCATGAACATCTGGCTCTTGCCAGCTCAGGCCCCCACCAAGTACACTGACATCAACAACTAATGTCGGTATCCCAACCTGGGCAAGCAGGGTGTAATTCCCTCACTGTCGCGCAACTGTAAAGTCAGAAAACCACGGGGCTACATGTCACACACGCTTCGCAGTAAAGTGGTGTGAGGGATCAGGCGCCCCTCCACCCATCGCGGCGGGTGAGTTGAGGAGGGGGGTCGTGAGAACACCGTTACAGCCAAACGTCGAACAACAATCGCCACCGGTAGACCAGGCGGAAATGTTCACTGTGCGCTTCGACACCCTCGAAGACGATGACGACACCGAGTACGCCCACGATGACGACACCGAACTCGACCACGACGACGAAACCGCGGCCGATTCCGAGCTTGACCCCGACACCGAATATGCCGACTACACCGATTACGCCGAAACCGAGCCAGGCCCATATACAAGCTCTTTTGAGCTCACCGAGGACGGCCGCTGGGTCGACCACAACCTGGAAGCGCCCGAGGGCGAAGAGCTTGAAAGCAACGAGCTCCTAACCCACGATCCCGAAAAATTTGAGCTCGTCACCTCATTGCAAGACGGCGAATCAATCGATTTTGAATCCTACGGTGAGGACCTCAACGGCCGGCCGGTCATCTTTCGCACCGTGTATGCCCGGGTGGGCAGCCGCATTGAGGTCTCCTTCCCCGAGCCAGAACCGTACAACCCGGCCGATCTCGAAATTGACGAATTTGGCGCCGATGATGACATGTTCGCGTTCCCCGACGCCGTGCCTACCACCGCGCTGCCCGACCTGTCTGAGCTATACAACCCGGCGACGGCTGAGGTCGGCCCAGCTCCAGCCTTCGAACCAGCGCTCGACCTAACCTGGGCCGCCCTCGCTGAACTGGCCGCCAGCGGCGGACCAACGGCGCCGCCGGCCGCCACCACGCCCCAGCCAAATGCCGCCGAAATCCCTGAACCAACACCCTGGCTGCCCGATCTGCCAACCGACGCGCCAACCGAGATGGTTACTGTTATTGCCAAGCCGAAAGCCACATCCCTATTTGATACCGGTGAGGGGTGGAATGTATTTGACGCCGACCCAGCCACGCCCCAGCCCGAGCCCAGTCCGAAGCCGGCTCCCGAAACGGTGCCAAGTATCGAACCGGTCTCGGCGACTGCCGAACTGCCGGCCAACGAACCATCAATCGTACCAGAGCTATCAGGCGTATTGGAGCCCGCCAGCGTCCCCTCGCCCGAATCAGCTTCTGGGCCCATCATTCTAAACGCCAGCCAAACCGCACAAATCCGGCCGTTGGTTCCGGTGCCCGCACCCAGCACTGAGCCCAGCACTGAGCTCAGCATCGGACCGCGCGCGTCGGCCGCCACGGCCCCCACCGAACGTCCGGGCGGCGGAGGAGGAGGGGGCGGCCGGGCCGTGGCGGAACCCGCCGTCACCAAGCCGGCCGAGCCAAAAGCTACTGAATCCACGCCCGCCAAGCCAGAATCCACGCTTGCCGAGCCAAAATCCACGCCCGCCGAGTCAAGGTCCGCGGATACCGCAGTGACGGCCGCATCGAATCCCGCGGAAGCCGCACCGGCTAC
>DATDME010000100.1:0-9697 GCA_036518915.1 Candidatus Saccharimonadia bacterium
CATGTTCAGCACTACCTTGAAGCCATAATTCTTCGCCTTCAATCTTGTAGCGATCATCACGCGGCTCGAGCCGGTCCATCGCATCGTAGGCCTCGGTACGAATCATGAACGGCGGCAACACCGGCACAAATGGTTTTGCACTAACCTTCAAGCCCGCCTCATCAGCGATCATTTTCAATGTAGCTTCGTCGGTAATGACATCGAGCGCAAACTGGATCATTGCCATGTGCAAGCGGACCAAATTGCCCTTCAAATAAGCAAACCGGGCCCCGGCCACCTTGGCAGCCCGCTCCTTGTCAATCCAACCTTGCGCTTCAGCGATCTGCCAGTGGTTCTTAGGTTCAAAGTCAAACTTAGGCGGCTCGCCTACAGTTTTGGCGACCTGGTTCTCATCTTCAGACGCTCCAACCGGCACATCGGTCGTCGGCAGGTTTGGCACGAGCTTAAATAGCCGCAGGAATTCTCGATCCGCAGCCATGTATTTCTGCTCAAAGTCCGAAAGTGCCGTCTTCAAACGCTTCCCCGCCTCAACCTGGGCCGCATCTGGCTTACCGTGCTTCATCTCAGCTGACAGCTCATTACGCTGGCGCCGCAGATCTTCAACCTTCGCCAACAAGGACCGGCGCTCGTCATCCAATTTCACTAAATGATCAATTTGCTCAGCCGAAACTGCAGCGTTTTTATTCTTGGCAGCTGCTTTCACGGCCTCCAGGTTGTCGCGCAAATTGCGAACGTCAATCATAGCTATAGTATACCTCGCAGATTAGTTGGATCGTTAGGTGTAAAACGCCAAAAAGCGCAAAAAGTTCACTCGCCCGCGGGCGACGAGCCCTGGCTGCCAGCTGAACCATACAACTCGGGGTAAATACCTTTAGTCACCTCATCAACATCCCGACGCAACTGCGGGAAAGGCACACCCTCGCGAGCCGTTACGCCCTCAAGCATCCAGAATAACCGCTCACTAAAGCCGAATCCACACGCAGGCGGCATAGCATATTCCAGCGCTTCCACGTAATCAATGTCGAGCATCTGCGCTTCCGCATCGCCGGCATCGCGCAGCACCTGCTGCTCCATGAAACGCCGCAGCTGATCAACCGGATCATTGAGTTCACTGTAAGCCTTGCAAGCTTCTGTTCCGCCAAGCACGAGGTTGAATTGCTCCGTCAGTTCTGGTTTACCGGGCTGAGTCTTGGCCAGCGGTTGCAAAAAGGTCGGGATATCAACCAAAAACACCGGTCCCGCCAAATCCACGCGTATCTTCTTCCAGAGTTTGTCAATGCCACGTGGCAAACTCTCGCTCTTCTCTACCTCAATTCTGTGCTTCGCCAGCTGCGCTTTAATTTCATCGAGCGTCGTGTCAAAAACGTCGATGCCGTACTTTTCCTTGATAATCTCAACAAAACTAATCCGCGGCCAGTCTTCGCTATCGGGACCAAGATCCACCTTCTGACCGTTAAGCAAAGTAAATTGCCGGGTGCCCCAGGTGGCATCGGCAATTGCCCGCACCAGCCGTTGGGTAAATTCCATACCTTGCTGCCAATTGGCATAGGCCCAATACCATTCCATGGCAACATGCTCCGGCAGATGCTCATCGGAATAGTTCTCGTTACGGAAGCGCGGGCCGATATCAAACACTTTCTCGTATCCGCCCACCAGTAACCGCTTCAAGGGCAATTCATGCGAAATCCGCAGGTAGAAATCTTGACCCAGCGCATCCATATGGGTCACAAACGGATTTGCGTCAGCCCCACCCGTCGTGTGCTCCAGTACCGGAATATTAAGTTCTAGAAAATCGTTGGCCGTTAAAAAGTCGCGCGTAGCCGCCCAGAATTTGCTCCGTCGGATAAACCGTTGGTATACCTCGTCATTCAGGTTGGTATCTAGATAGCGCCGACGAATCCGGGTCTCTTTATCCTTTAAACCGTCCCAGGCCGAGGGCATCGGTCGCAAAGCCTTCGTCAAAAGTTTTACCGTCTCCGCGGCCACTGAAATCTGTCCGGCTTGAGTCTTTATCACCTTCCCGCGCGACTCAACAAAGTCGCCCTCATCGAGCAACGGCAACTCATCAAACGCCAACTGACTTTTAGAATGGTCAGTTTGGGCCATTCCATCAGCCCGAATAAACAGCTGAAGCTTGCCACTGGCATCACGCACGTCAATGAAACTCAGCTTGCCATGCCGGCGCACCGACGTCACCCTGCCCGCCACCACCACCTCATGATTATCGTACTTGGCAAAGTCATCGAGGATCGGGCCAATCTTGGTATCACGCTCCGACACTGCCGGGTACGCGTTCACGCCCAGCTCTTGCAGTTTCTGTAGTTTTTCGAGGCGCACAGCGCGCAGTTCTTTTAGGGTTGCCATATGCCGCCCATTCTACCTGAAAAGCCGCCCCATAACCAGAGGCGGCTTCCATTAGCGTCTTCAACGAGCGTGAGGACGTTAGATTGTTTGCTACGCCAGGGTGCTCATTGTGCGAAGCGAAGGCTGTCTGAGGCCGTAGGCCGAGTTCCGCAGCGAGCAAATGAATACCCGCAGTAGCAAACTACTTAACGCTCTTAATCTTGTAGGTGATCGTACCCGACGGCACCTCAACCTCAACCTCGTCGCCGGCCTTCTTGCCCAACAGCGCCCGGCCAATTGGTGACTGATCAGAAATCTTGCCCTCATCGGGGTTAGCCTCGGTTGAGCCGACAATCACGTATTGCTGCTCGCCCTCTTCCAGCTCCACATGGACCTTAGAACCCAACGCCACGGTACTGCCACTTTTGTTCGTAATTACTGAGGCGTGCTTGAGAATATGCTCAATCTCGGCAATGCGGCCCTCCACGAAGCTCTGGTCGTCACGGGCAGCGTCGTACATGGCGTTCTCGCTCAAATCACCGTCAGCCTTAGCCTCCTTGAGGCGCTCGGCAATTTCGTTGCGCTTGTTGATCGTGAGGTTAGCGAGCTCGTCCTTGAGGGCCTGGATGCCCTCTTGGGTGAGGTGAAATTCATTAGTCGTCGTTGTACCCATGGGTACCTCCTTCTCGGGCGTCCGAATGGCAAAAGGGGGTGAAAAAAATGCCCGGAGATTAAACCCCGGTATTAACCCTATCCACTGCCCTTGTAGTTAGATTCTAAAGTAAAGTTTGTTTTATGCTTCCCTATGTTCGCGCAAGCCAGGCAGTCCGTCAAGAGTTACTATTGTCCAACACGATTGTAAAATAGGTTTACGTTTTACAGATATGATCATGCTTAAAACAAGAGTCATACTCACATAGCCACGAGGCCAGCTTGTGGATAACTTGACGCGGCCGCCCCGTACTCATAACCCAAGTTAGTGCTTCGCGCCAGCCCCTTGAGTAAAATACCAAGCCAGCGTCTCGCGGGTCGCCGGCACCGCGTACTCGGCGCCCTCGCCGGATTTTTCAAGCAACACCACTGTCGCAATCTGGGGGTCATTATACGGCGCGAATGACACAAACCACGAGTGCGGCGGCACGTGGTTATCGGGATCGGTTTCCGCCGAGCCGGTTTTGCCTGCTACCGGCACCGGCACATCCCGGTCCATAAAGCAGCAAGCCGTGCCCCGCGGGCTGGATACCGTCTGGCGCATGGCTTCACGGATAACCGCCAAGTTTTGCGGCGAAATAAAATCCTTGCGCACCGCCTGCGGCGCCGTTGTCGCGGTGACCTTGCCGGTGCTGTCTTCCACCCGCTGCACAAAATGCGGCGCGTACAACGTCCCGCCGTTGGCAATCGCGCTGATCGCCATAGCCATCTGCAGCGGCGACACCAGCAAATCCCCTTGGCCCACCGAGATATTATAGGTATCGCCGGTGTACCAGGGCTCGCCGCTGAGCTTTTTCTTCCAATCGGGCGTCGGTACCCGGCCGCTGGTTTCGCCGGGCAGGTCAACGCCTGTCTTAGATCCTAAACCAAACAACTTGTAGTAAGCTGTGAGTTTATCAACACCCAGATAACGAGTAAAGTTCGTAAATCCACCAGCAATCGTGTAAAAGAAAATATCCGATGACTGCGCAATCGCCGTAAAGACGTTCATAATGCCCAACCCACTGTGCTCCCAGCCCTTGTAGATGTAGTGGATGGAATTATCGTACGGGTTCACCACGTCGAGCTGGCCCTCGTCATTCACCGTCGTATTGGTGGTGATGATGCCCTCCTGCAACGCCGCCGAAGCCCCCAGCGGCTTGATAATCGACCCCGAAGGATACGCCCCGCTGGCCACTTTGTTAAACAGCGGCTGGCCGGGGTCACTCACCAACCGCTGGTAATCGGCCTGTGAAATGCCGTTACTGAACAGGTTGTTGTCGTACGACGGCAACGACACGGCCGCTAAAATCTCGCCAGTCCTCGGATTAACCGCCACCCCGGCCGCCCGCTTAGCGTTTGCCAGGCCCATTTGCTTTTGAATGGCCGCCGCCAAGTGCTGCTCTAGCGCAAAATCCACCGATAGCACCAGGTTGCTTCCTGGCACGGGGTCCTTGCTGGCCAGCACCCGGATGGGCCGCCCCGTCGCATCAACCTCCGTCCGCTCACCACCATTGGTGCCCCGCAGGGTTTTTTCGTACTGTTTTTCTAAGCCCAGCTTGCCAATGAGGTCGGTGGGGCCGTAATCTTCCGCCGCCGCTCCGTCTTCTGCGCTCACCCGGCCGGTATAACCCAGAAACACCGAGAGCAATCCCCCATCGAGATACTGCCGGATAGGGTTGACATCGAGCGAGAAGCCCGCAAGCTGGTTACTCGACTGGTCAATCAGCAACGCCTGGTCCCGGGGCACCCCCGCCGCCACCAGCTGCGAGATGGGGTTATTTAAGCAATCTGGCGTTTTCTTGGCGCAGGTCACTTCGGCCTTGGCCATGACGGCCTCCGCCGTCAAGCCAAGAATTTTACCGACCTGCGCGTACTCCGCCTGCCGGTCCGCCGCGTTACCGGGCAACAACTGCGGCACCACTGTCACGTCAAAGCTGGCCTGGTTCTGGGCTAGTACTTGCTTGGTGCGGTCGTATATCATGCCGCGGGGCGCCCGGGCCACCCGTTGGTGCACCCGGTTGCCGTTGGCCAACGCCAGGTTGGTATCACCTTCCACAATTTGCAGGACTGCCAACCGGGTCACCAGCAGCGCCAATACCAGGCCGGCCGCCACCCCAAGCCAAGCCAGCGGCCGGCGGTTCGTCTCTCCCTCGGGCAGGCCGGCGTCAACATCGGCCGGCAAGATGGCCTCAGCCCACTGTTCGTGGCCGACCGCGCCCCGGCCCAGCTTGATGCCTTCATCCGCCACGTTCTGGTCTAAGTACCCAAAGATTGATTTAGCCATACAGGTCCCCCGGCTCCGGCTTGATGGTCCGGCGCACCACCGGCCGCAGCAAGCTCATTAATCCTAAGTTTAGCAGGCATTCTAAGACCAGGCGGCCCACCAGGCTGCCCACTGGCCAGCGCGCCACCACCCCCACCAGCGCCGACCACACCAAAAGCGTCATTACCACCGTGCCGGCCAGCACCAGCACCGCCGGCACCAGCCAGCCACCGGTTTCCAGGCCCGAGCGGCGGATCCAAGCCGCCACCAGTACCGCCAGCACCAGCGTACCCATCCAAATCCCAAAATTGCCGCCGCTGATAATATCCAAACCACAACCGAGCGCCAACGCCACTACCAGCGCGCCCAGCGCCCGGCCCTCAAGCGCCACCAGCACCACCAGGCCCAAAGCTAAATTGGGCACCACGCCCAACGGCCGCACCAACGGCAACCAGGCCACCTGCGCGTAAAACGTCAGCCCCGCCAGCACTACCAGCCACAACCATCTCATGGGCAACCGCTCAGCTGGTTAGTCATTGCCCGGTGACCACAAACACAAATCGCAACTCGCTCACCCGTACATCCGTCGCTACCCGCGCCGACTGAAATACCACATTCGCCCGCGTATCCACCGACTCAATCTGGCCGATATACAGCCCCGACGGCACAACCCCGCCTAGGCCCGACGTTGTTACGCTGTCCCCCGGTTTGACGGTGTCCGACTGGCCAATTTTGTCGAGCAGCAATCCCCCGCCCAATTGGCCGCCCACCAGGCCGGTGGCGCCCGTGTCTTGGTCCTTGGCGGTCAATTTGAAAGTGGGATCGGTCACCAGGGTAATGCGCGCCGACCGCGCCTGCACATCATTAATTACGCCAATCAGCTGGCCCTGGCTCACCACGGCCATGCCCGGCGCCACGCCGGCCTGCGCGCCCTTGTTAATGGTCACAAATTGGCGGTAAGAATCAGGCTGGGCGGACATCACCTCTGCCGCCACTTCCTTGGGCGCGCCGGCTACTTCCAGCCCCAGCTGCTTGCGCAGTAAGTCGTTGTCGCGGCGGGTGTCGGCGTCGGCCGCCAGGCGCTGGCGCAAAGTGGCGTTTTCTTGCTCCAGGCGGGCATTATCGGCCGCCAAGTCTTTTATGCGCCCCAGGTTGGCCAGCGCCTCGCCCGCCGTGCTGCCGGCGCCCACCACCGCTCTGCCCAGCGGCGCCAGCGTCGCGTCATACACCCAGCGCAGCGGTCCCAGCCGGCCCAACACCCCCAGCACCATCACCGCCCCGCCCACGGCGATGATGGTCACAATCCGACGGTTGGTACCCGTCAGGTTCATAGCACTTGCAGCCAGATCATTTGCATCAAGACCAGTCTAACAACCGGCACCTCCGATCAGCAAGCTCTGCGCTATACGTCTAACAATAGACTATACATATGTCAAGGTTATGGTATGATATCCTCGGTGAATTTCGGGGTGGATTCACGCCCAGCCAAGACCATATCCAACCGTTTGGAGCTCTCGTGGCTACATCGCCTACCCGACCGACCCTCCATCGAATCCTGAGACGCCTCAGCCAGATTTTTGCCGGCCGCGTCCTGATCAGCGCGATACTGCTGGCCCTCCTCGTGCTAGCGCTCATTCTGGTCATCTGGCGGGCTGTGACAGCCCCACCGCTGGCCAGCCAGGTCAACCGCATCCCCACCACCAAGTACCAAAACGGACAGATCGTCGGTCCGGTGACGGTGCAATACGTGCCGCTCAGTGCGGTCAGCCGAGTCACGAGCTTTAGGGTCACAGGCTACCGCCTGGACCTCTCCGCTCAGGCTCAACTGGTCCGCGACGCCGACCATCCCGTGGCTGTCGTGCGCCTCCGTGTGGCCGACCAGGCCCTCGGAAGTGATATCCACCAGCCCCCGGGTCCCGACATCTGGACCATCGTGCTGCCCTGCAGTCAGCTGCAGGAGCTCGGCAAGACCGACAACGTGGGAGACGATTATATCCACGCCTGGACCAACCCGAAATCACCCTGCGTGCCCATCCCGGCCCTCAGAGGCATCGCCGCGTAGGGCCACCGGGGCCCGGCCGCCATGCGTCCTGCGTGGCGGCCGGGCCTCTGCCCGTTTTAGGCCATCATGCAGCTACTTTGGAATCTTGCCGTATTGAGTTGGCACCAGCACTTCTTTGAGCGCGTCCAAGTCTTCTAGCACCAAACCCGTACCCCGCGCCACCGCCGTTAACGGGTCTTCGGCGATGTGCACCAGCATTTTTGTCTCGCGATGCAGCGTGACGTCCAAGCCCTTCAACAGTGCGCCACCGCCAGCCAGGAAAATCCCGCGCTCCATGATATCGGCCACCAGCTCGGGCGGAGTTTCCTCAATGGTAATCTTCACCGCGTCAACGATTTCCCGCACGCTCTTGCTTAGCGCCGTACGCACTTGCTCAGGTGTAATCATGATTTCCTTCGGCAGGCCGGTGACTAAATCGCGGCCGCGCATTGGCACGTCTTTGAGGCCGGCGATCGGAAACGTTGAACCCACCGCAATCTTGATGTTTTCGGCCGTGCGCTCGCCAATCTGCAAGTTAAATTCTTCGCGAGCGTACTGAATAATATCGTCTGACAACTCGTCGCCGGCCACCCTGAGGCTTCGCGAAGCCACAATCCCGCCCAGCGAAATAATGGCCACTTCGGTGGTGCCGCCGCCAATATCCACAATCATGGAGCCCGCCGCATCTTGTATGGGCAAGCGCGAACCAATCGCCGCGGCCATCGGCTCCTCAATCAAGAAGGTTTGGCGGGCGCCGGCATTGGTGGAGGCATCTTCCACCGCCCGCTTTTCCACCTCGGTCACACCTGACGGAATGCCAACCACCACCCGCGGCCGCGGCCACAAACTATAGGTTTCCTTGTGGACTTTGTTGATGAAATACCTGAGCATTTGCTCGGTTACTTCAAAATCTGATACCACGCCATCCACCAGGGGCCGGGTGGCCACGATACTGGCCGGCGTCTTGCCCACCATTTTCTTGGCCTCATCGCCAATCGCCAGCACCTGCTTGGTCTTCACATTCACCGCCACCACGCTCGGCTCGTTAATCACGATGCCCTTGCCCCGCACGTATACCAACGTGTTGGCCGTTCCCAGGTCAATTCCGATGTCGTGCGACACCCGCCCCAGTAGCCGGTTAATCATACGCGCCCTGCGATCTTCATCTTAACCAGTGTACCAGTGGCCAACAGGTAGGGGCAAGGCGGGTCCGCCCGCCATGTACCAATTTGCTCAAATTCGAAATTGTTAGAATTGACACCACTGATTAACAAAAGACACCCGAACCGCGTACACTCACTCTCAAAGCGATTGAGCCGGGAGAATGGGCCCGGCGAGCTGATCCGTGAATCATCGTCATCTGACGAAAGTAGCTGACTCCGGCAGAAGGCCGTTATCATCCTTCACCCGCTGACCCTCGTATTCAACCGAAGGCGCCGGACATAAGCGACCATCACGGCAACGCGATCGGTAATGCAAGATGGCACCGCCGCCAGATTTTCTGGAAGGTCCTTGCAAGTAACTCATCCGCGATCTTAGCAATTGCGCTTGGGCTACTTGCAAGGGCTTTTTGGTTGTCTGGGGCAGAAATATGCTATCTCTCCCCCAATGCAGCCCACAAGCCGCCCCTTCATCCGGGCGATGCCCGGCGCCTTCCAGCTTCAGGAGGAGGCAATCAATGTCCTAGCGTCGCTCAACGTGCTGTACTTCATCGGCTCAGACCGTATCGCGCAGCACGTTCTGACAAGTGAGCAGGTACTGAACAGCGTTCACCACAACGGCAACCGGTTCCCGGCGCGGTTTGACGTCCGTCACGCCACCGACCGACTTGCCCAACAAGCCGCTAATGCCGGACTCGAGGGCTTCTTTGCCTTCGATGTGGTCGTTCAGCAAGCCGGGCCGGACATCAACATCGAGTTCATCGAATGCAACCCGCGGCCGAACGGCAGCACCTACTACGGCATGATGGCTATCGGCTCGGCGTCACTGGCCCGTGGATTGGCCTCAACCTACCAACCACATTCCGCTCGCTGGCCGATCTGTCGATTCCGGCCAGCTTACTTTACAACCGTCAGCGCGGTTGGGGCATGGCCATCGTCGGTTGGGGGTCCATCGGGCATGGCCAGCTCGGCATCCTCATGGTTGGCGACGAACACCGGCAGCAGTGGCTCATCCAGCAGCTCCAGGACATTCTCTGACCCGGAGCTGCCGAGTACCCCGGGGAAACCTACCAGTTCCCCCGGGGCATACTCCAGTTTTCTTGACAGCACCGCCACAACCTGATATTTTTCCACCATGACCGTTTCCGCCACTCACAGCAATAATTTCACCGCCACAGCCCTCATGGGTCTGTTCAT
>DATDME010000101.1:0-7813 GCA_036518915.1 Candidatus Saccharimonadia bacterium
TCGAGAAGTCCGCCGTCGCTTAAACGTTATGGACTCCAGCTTTCATGACCAGGCCTCAGCCGAGCGGTATGCCACCACCATTTTTAACAATTTAAACAGCACCTACCCGCGGGTGCTTACACACTAAGTCTTGACAGTACCCTGATATGCTGCTGGTATACTAGGGGCATGACCGACGCCCTTCGCGACAAACTCAAAACCCTGCCCGCCGAGCCCGGCGTGTATTTTCATCGCGACGATCAGGGCAAAATTATCTACATTGGCAAGGCTGCCATCCTCAAAAACCGGGTGATGAGCTACTTTCAAAACAAGCACCGCGACCCCAAAACCCGCCTGCTCGTGGCCGACATTCACGATACCGAGTGGATTACCGTTGATTCCGAGGCGCAGGCGCTCTTCATGGAGTCGGAGTTCATCAAGCGCTATAAGCCCAAGTACAACATCGACCTCAAAGATGATAAAAACTTCATCTACATTAAAATTTCCGCGGACGATTTTCCGGTAATCTCTTACGTCCGCCGGCCGATGGACGACCGCGCCCACTATTACGGGCCATTTACCTCCAGCGATGCCGTGCGCCGGGCCATGCGCATGTTGCGCAAGGTGTTCCCGTACGTGACGCACGAAACGTGGCCGGCCCGGGCTTGTCTGCAATACCATTTGGGCCTGTGTCCCGGGCCGGAAGTGGGCGCGATTACCGCTAGGGATTATCGCCACAATATCCGCCAGCTCGAACTGTATTTGAAAGGCGAGCAGACCAAGCTCATGGCCCAGCTTGAGCACGACATGCAGCGCGCCGCCAAGCGCAAGGGTTACGAAGAGGCTGCCCGCCACCGCGACCAACTTCAAGACCTGAGCGCTTTCGGTAAGCAAATGGTATTTGGCGACTCCGAAACGTTTGATCTCACCCGCGACCAAGCGCTCACCGGCCTAGCCGAGCGCCTGCAGCTGGCCGGCATTCCGCGCCGCATTGAAGCCTACGACATTTCGCACCTCGGCGGCACCGGCAACGTCGCCAGCATGATCGTGTTTTTCGACGGCGTACCCAACCGCGACGACTACCGCAAATTCAAAATGCAACTGCCCGGCAACAACGATGTGGGCCATATCCGCGAGGTCATCTCGCGCCGTTTTGGGCCCAAGCACCTCAGCGAGTGGCCCAAACCCGACCTCTTGCTCATCGACGGCGGCCAGCCCCAGCTGGCGGCGGCCCTCGAGGTGCTCGACGGTCTCGGCCTGCCCATTCCGGCCATTGGCCTGGCCAAGCGCGAAGAAGAAATTATCCGCCGCCTACAACCCGCCGCCGGCCAACCCGCCGGCTATGAAAGCATTCTCCTGCCGCCTTCCAGCCACGTACTTCAACTCCTCCAGCGCGTACGCGATGAGGCTCACCGCTTTGCCATCACCTACCAGAGCCTACTGCAGGGCAAGCGCTCCACCCAAAGCCTGCTGGATACTATTCCCGGCATCGGTCCGGCCACCCGCAAAGCGCTCATCAAGCGCTTTGGCTCGGTCCGTGGCGTGCGTCAGGCTACCCTCGACGAGCTCGCCCAGGCCATCGGCCCGGCCAAGGCTCAGAAGGTCGTAGAAGCTCTCGGCCAAACTTCACCCCAGCCGGAGCCCGACCAGGCCCTGTAGCTCAATAACTTGCTCATCTAATTGGGCGTGCCGTAAGACTGCCAGATCAACCTCGCGGGCTACCCGGGCCCAGGCATGCCGCTCGGCTTCAAGGCATTGCCAGCCCCGCTTCGTGACGTGGTACATAATCCGTGGATGCCCGGTTTTGAGACTATTCTCGCGCCAGACTTCCTGCACATAACCTCGTTTGGCTAACGAACCCAGCGCCCGGCGCACTCGCGACGGCGTCGGCGCAAAGCCCTGTAATGTGGCATGCGTAATCTTGGCACTTAGCCCGTATGCATGGCACGGCTCGTACCCGAGGGCCATCAGGACCCACAACTCATTAAATGTTAGCGCCGGCGGATTCATATGCGCACCATAGGAACATTTGTTTCTATGCGCAAGCACGAGCGTAAATCGTCAAGGCCAAAAAACGCCTCACACAAGCCCAAAATTCCCCAAATACAATAAATTATGTGATAATAATAGAAACTTTTGTTTCTATTGCGGGCAGGTGTACTCCGGGGGTCGGGTATCCGGTATAATGCCACCATGCGCTACCAACCCCTTCCCGCTGCCTTCCACGCCGCCAACCGCGCCAAGCTCGCCCAGTTCATTGGCGAAGAAGCCATCGCGATCATTGACACCGCCGATAAATTCACCCGGCGCGGTGATTTTGAATACCCCTTTCGGCCTGACTCCAACTTTTATTATTTGACGGGGATTGATGAACCTGAGGCCGTGCTGGTGCTGGTGCCAGGTCATGCCAACCCGCAGGCTCGCGAGCTACTATTCACGAGCGGCACCTCGGAGTTTGTCAGCCAGTGGGAAGGCGGCCGCCACACCGCCGAGACGGCCAAAGCCCGCAGCGGCATCGCCAATATCTTGCCACTGGAAAATCTCGATTTTTACCTCGACCGCCTCATGGCGCAGTACCATACCATCTACCTCAATGCCGAGGATAGCGTACGCTCGGTGATGCCACATCCTGCACTGCGCCGGGCCCAGTGGTTGCAAGAAAAAGCGCCGGTGCATCGGCTTAAATCGGCCTTGCCCATCTTAGATAAGCTACGCAGTGTCAAAGCGCCGGAAGAAATTGAGCATATCCGCCAGGCGGTGGCCATCACCAAGGCGGCCATCGCTAAAGCCGAGGCTATCGCGGCGGCCGGCCGCTACGAAGACGAACTAGAAGCTGAGCTCTTGGCCGAGTTTACCCGGCAGGGCGCGACGGCCGCTTGGCCACCCATCGTGGCCGCCGGCGCCAACACCACGATTATTCATTACGCTGCCAATGCTGCTCAACTCAAAGCCCGTGATAGCGTCCTCATTGACACCGGCGCCGAGTACGGCTATTACGCCGCCGATATTTCCCGCACCTTCCCGTTACACGGCAAGGAATTCACTAAGCGCCAACAAGCCGTCTACGACGTCGTACAAGCGGCCCAAGCCGCCGGCATCGCCGCTACCAAGCCAGGCAAAAACCTGCTCGAAATTGACGACATCATGCAGGCCGTCCTCACTGAAGGCATGAAAGAGCTGGGGCTCAAGGGTGACTTGCGCGATTATTATCCGCACATGTCCCACCATTTGGGCCTAGATATCCACGACACCGGCGGCCCGCGCCAGCCCCTTGAGCCGGGCGCCGTCATTACCTGCGAACCGGGCCTGTATATCAAGGCCGAGGGCATTGGCGTGCGGCTCGAAGATAACGTCCTTGTCACCAAAACCGGCCACGAGGTGCTATAATACCTACGTTATGATTCGCACATTCATCTTACGGGTACTCGTAAACTTCCTGGGCCTGTGGGCCGCCGCTGAACTCATGACCTCCAGCATCGACTACCAGTCACGTTGGCAGGTCTTATTGATTGCCGCCGTGATATTTTCGGTGGTCAACGCCGTGGTGCGGCCGCTCATTGTGCTGCTATCGTTGCCGGCCATTGTGCTCACGCTTGGGCTCTTCATGCTCGTGATTAACGCCTTCATGCTCTATCTGGTTACAAAGGTCTATCCAGCCTTCCATCTGCGGTCGTTCTGGACAGCCGTGGTCGCCACCATTATCATTTGGGTGGTCAACTACCTGCTAACTGATCTACTGGAGCCCAAGCGTGCATAATTTCTTCAACATTATCACCGTGATTTCGTCGGCGCTGCTCGTGCTGTGCATTCTCATTCAAACCCGCGGCCAAAGCCTGGGCGCGACCTTCGGCGGCGAGACCAGCTACTACCGCTCACGCCGCGGCGCCGAAGCGGTTATTTTCAACGCCACCATCGTGCTGGCGGTCGTGTTTGTGCTGTCGGTGATTTTGAGTCTGCTGGCCAAAAAATAGCCGTTCGTTATCGGGAGCGCCATGTTTAGTTATTTGCAATTTCGGTACCGACGGTCGTGGCGACGCCTGCGGCGCGACACGCGGCTCATTGCCCGGTGGGGCCAAAATTACATCAACCGGCACATCTGGGGCAAATGGCACCAGGTGCGGCTGGTGCGGCGGTTCTTACTGGTCTGGTGGCTCTTGATTGCCGTCTCGGCCGTGGGTTTGCTGCAGCAATTGGGCGGACTGCAGCGCGTGGCCTCGCGGGTCGTGGCGGCATCGGGCGGCACCTACATTGAGGCCGCCGTCGGCGACGTGCAGGGTATCAACCCCATCCTGCCCGATTCCGCCGCCTCCACCGATATCAGCCGCCTCATTTTTAGCGGCCTGACGCGCTACAACTCGCTCCGCCAAATCGTGCCCGACCTAGCCACTTGGGATGTCTCAAATGACGGCAAAACCTACACCTTCCACCTGCGTCACGGCGTGAAATGGCACGACGGCGTGCCATTTAGCTCCGCCGATGTGGCCTTCACCCTCACAGCCATTCAAAATCCCGATTCGCGTTCGCCGCTGGCCTCATCCTGGCAGGGCGTCAATTTTGAGACTCAGGGCGACGACACCATCGTCATCAAGCTGCCCCAGCCGCTCAACTCCTTCCTGGACTCCACCACGGTGGGCATTTTGCCCCGCCATTTGCTGGAATCGGTTGACCCCACCACCCTGCGCGAGGCGGAATTTAATCAAAACCCGGTGGGTACCGGTCCGTTTAAGATGAAGACGTTCGCCCCGGCTGCTAAAACCATCGAGCTGGAAGCCAACCCCGACTACTATCTTGGCCGGCCGCGTCTCGCCGAATTCGATTTCAAGCTCTACGACACCTCCACCGACGCCCTCAACGCCTTCGCCCAGCACCAAGTGACCTCGCCCGGCCGGCTCATGCCCGAGGACCTCGGCCAAGACGTTGCGGGTGATGCGCACCTCACGAATTACCCCATGACCTTACCGGAAGAGAAAGTCCTGTTCTTTAATGCCGAAAATAAACTGCTCTCAGATAAGACGCTGCGTCAGATCCTCAGCCGTTCCCTCAACCGCGATGAGATTGTGAGCCGGGCGAGCGGTGGGCAGGCCATCGCGCTGACGCAGCCACTGCTGCCGGGCCAGCTGGGCTATACTAACAAATATGCTTTGCCGTCACTCGACCAGGCGACCGCCAAGAGCGCCCTGGAAAACGCCGGCTGGGCGCTGCCCCACGGCGCCACCGCCCGGGTGAAAGACGGCGCAAAGCTCCAGTTTACGCTCGTCACGCTCGAGGGCGGAGAACTGTCCGCCGCGGCCAACGAGGTCAAACGCCAGTGGGCTCCGCTGGGCATTGAGCTCACCGTTAAAACCGTGCCGCGCGACCAGCTGCAGCAAACCTACATGCGCCCGCGCAACTTCCAGATGCTGCTCTACGGTGTCAATCTTGGCTCTGATCCTGACGTCTATTCGTTCTGGCACTCGAGCCAAGCCAAGGACCCCGGCGTCAACCTTTCGCAGTATAATTCCGCCGACGCCGACCGGGCCCTGGAAACCGCGCGCATTAAAAGTGACGCCAGTGTCCGCCAAGGCAAGTACGACGCCTTCCTCAAGGCCTGGAACACCGACGCGCCGGCCGCCGTGCTCTACCAGCAGGGCTATGTCTACGCTACCCGCGACACCGCCACTGGCATTAAAGCTCACCGCCTGGTCTCGCCGGCCGACCGCTTCTACGACATCCAACGCTGGACCGTCCTGCAGCGCTTTACGCGGTAGCAGCCAGCGCCAGGGCCACAGTTAAGCGCCCATTCCTAACTGCGGGCGCGGCGCAAGCCCACAATGGCAATCCCGGTAAACAGCACCGCAAATCCCGCCAGTACGAGGACGTGCACCCAGACATACTCCCAGCCCCAGCCGCGCAACAACACGTCGCGCAAGCCGTCAACCGCCCAGGTTGGCGCCAGCACGTACGAAAACGGCTGCAGCCAGGCGGGCAGGCTCATTACCGGCACAAAAATGCCCGAGAGCAAAAACACCGGGAAGATAATCAGCGGAATGAACTGCACCGCCTGGCCCTCGCGCCGGGCCGCCGCCGAAATTGAGATGCCAATGGCTTGCGCGTCAATCGCCGTCAGCACCACCAGCAGCACCGCCAGCCACAGCGCACCCACTATCAGCACATGGTACACCAGCACGGCCACCGCTAAAATCAACGATGCCTGCACGGCCGCGATAATCCCAAACGCCAGCTCGTTGCCCAGCACAATTTCGGCCTCGGTGGCGGGCGAGACTCGCAGCCGGTTGAGCGTGCCCGACGTGCGCTCGCCCACAAACGCCAGGAGCGTCAGCAGCGTCGTAAAAAACGTAATCGCAAACGCCATGATACCCGGCACAAAATAATCAATGTAGCGGGCGTCCTTGGCCTTGCTGAAGGCGTAGGTGCCATCGAAGGCGATGGGGGCCTTCGCGCCCTGGTTGGCGGCCAGCTTTTGCGTGGCGCGGGCGAGCTCAGGCATTACGGCTTGGGCCAACGACTGGCTCGTGGTATCGGTATACACTTCAGCGTGGGCCCCCTTGGGCGGCGTCACAACCACCTGTGGCTGGCGGTTCACGATAGTTACGGTCGTGGTGGGCGCGGCGTTGGCGCTAAACTCGGCCGGGAACACCACGACCGCCACGGCTTTGCCATCGCGCACCCGCTGCCGGGCGGCTGCCTCATCGTTCGAAGTCGTGAGGCTCAACCGGTCATGATCCAAGCGGTCAACAATTTTACCCGCCGTCGCCCCGGCGTCGTGGTTCACAATCACCACCGGAATGTGCTTCGGCGAGGTGCCAAAAGCAAAGCCAAAAATCAGCATGGCCAGCACCGGCGCCACGAGCATGAGCGCGACGGTCCGGTGGTCGTGTTTGAGGGTCAGGAATTGTTTGCGGGCAATGGCCAGAACATGTGATAGTTTCATCGGACGGCCTCCTTGCGTCCTGCCAGCGCCAAAAACGCGTCCTCCAGGGTTTTGGTCCGCGACGTCTTTATCAGCTCGGCTGGACTGCCCTCGGCGATCAGGCGCCCGTGGTTGACCAGGCCCACCCGCTCGCAGCGCATCGCCTCATCCATGTAGTGCGTGGTGATGAGGATGGTGGTGCCCGATTTTTGCATCTCCGCGAACCGCTCCCAGAAGGTGGCCCGCAGTTCGGGGTCGACGCCGACGGTTGGTTCATCAAGCACCAATAGTTCAGGCTGAGGCAGTAATGCCGCCGCCAGCGAGGCCCGGTGCTGCATGCCGCCGGACAGGTCAGTAATGATCTTATCGGCCCAATCTGTCAGGCTGACAAACTGCAGCAAGTCGGCGATGCGTGCTTTGAGGGCGGCGCGTTCAATGTCATACAGCCGGCCAAACAGCTCCAAATTCTCGCGCAGCGTTAAATCCACGTACAGCGCGGTTTCCTGCGGCATATAGCCCACGCGGGTGCGCACGGCCGGGTCTTGCGGTCGGTAGCCCAAGACGCTCACGGTACCACTGGTGGCCCGCTGTAAGCCGGTGAGCACGCGGATGCTGGTGGTTTTGCCCGCGCCATTCGGCCCAATCAACCCATATAATTCGCCCCGCTTGATCGAAAAATTCATGCCGTCCAGGGCCACAAATTTATCGTAGCGCTTGACTACGTTGTCAAACACGACAGCAGCGGTCTTCATAGCAGCCTCCTCGTTTTTCAACGTTGCCTCAAGTATAGCCATCCCAAAACAAAACGTGTGCCCTCACCGTGCTCGTGAGTTCAGGATCGATCACTCCTCGTTCGCTGTATCACCGGATACAGCTTACTCGGTCCGACCGATCCTGAATCACCCGAATCATCGGTGCGAAAAG
>DATDME010000102.1:0-6707 GCA_036518915.1 Candidatus Saccharimonadia bacterium
GTACCGGCAGCAGGTCACCAACCTGGGCCACCATCTTGACGCCATTGAGCACTACACTGCCACCGCCGAAACTGCGGCCCAGGCGCGGCAGCTGCGCCCGCGGGTGGCCGGCCTGCTCAGCGAGCAAAACCGCATCCTGGCACTCTACAGCTCGGGTGACGCCGCGGGGGCCACGGCCGCCATTGATGACGGCACCGAAACCGCCTACATGAGCGAAGTCGTCTCGCTGGCCGACGCCATTCAGCGGGGCGACATCGCCCAGCTTGAGGCCGACCAGCGCCGCATCAACTTGCTCGCCAAGGCCTCGCGCGACGTTAGCCTGGCTTCGCTGGGCATCACCCTGCTGTTGGCCATACTGGTGTACTACCTATATCTCAAAGGCATCCAGTCGGAGCGGCGGCTCGACCGGGCCAAGGATGAATTTGTGTCGCTGGCCAGCCACCAGCTGCGTACGCCGGCCACCGGCGTCAAATCCATCCTGGCTACCCTGGTGTCGGGCGACCTCGGCGAGCTGTCGCCGCGCCAGCTCCACTTTGCCCACAAAGCCTTGGAGTCAAACGACCGCGGCCTGGCCGTCATTGAAGAATTGCTCAACGTCGCCAAAGCCGACGCCGGCCGCTTGGTGCTTAATCCCACCACCTTCGACGCCGCCGAGCTGGTGCGGGCCGTCGTGGCCGACCAGCAGGCCGGCTTGGCCGCCAAACAGCTCAACCTGCAAGTTGACCTGCCGGCCCAGCCGGTAACCGTCACCGCCGATCACGAAAAACTCTACATGGCACTTGGCAATCTGCTCGATAACGCTAGCAAATACACACCGGCCGGGGGTAGTGTAGAAGTAGGCCTGACGAACCGTCGTGGCTCTGTCCGCCTGGCGGTTGGCGATAATGGCTCCGGTATCGCCAAAGCTGAGCTGCCGCTCATCTTCGATCGCTTTGGCCGCTCGGCCAGCGCCGAAAACGCCCACATTGAGGGCACCGGCCTCGGCCTCTACCTCGTCGGCCGGGTGGTTGAGCTCCACCGCGGCCGCATCAAGGTCACGTCCCGGTTAGGCAAGGGCACAAAGTTTGTTATGATTATTCCTAAACGAAAGTCAGTCAGCGTATGAGCAAGCCGCGGGTCCTCCTGGTTGAGGACGATGACATCATCCGGGAAGTATACGCGCTCAAGTTTGAGCTTGAGGGCTTTCCAGTCATGGCCGCCGAGCACGGTGCGGCCGCCCTTGAACTGCTCAAGCAGTTCAAGCCTGATATCATTTTGCTCGACCTCATGATGCCCGTCATGGGCGGCCTGGAATTCCTTGAGGCTCTCAAGGGCATGATCCCGCCCCAGGATTATCCGGCGATCATCGTTTTTTCTAATATTTCTGAGCCCGGCGAGATTGAAACCGCCATGAAGCTGGGCGTCGGTGCCTACTGGGTGAAGTCCGACTATACCCCCGAGCGCGTCACCGCTGAGTTGGCCAATTGGTGGGCTAGCCAGTCTCAGCGCTAGCCCAAAATGTTTCAGTTTATAAATTCAACATTGACGCGCCCGCTCAGTGGGGTGTAGCATGATGCAACCTTACGAGGTGTACCCAGGCAGACGCCGAAGGTTGCATTCAAAGTTTGAGTACAACCTCCGGCGCTTGTGCAAAAGTAAACTGTGTTTGCCGGCGTCGGCACGCCCCGCGGGAGGGAGCCCTGCATTAAAGTGCGGCTCGGTCCGTACAGGTGTGGCCGGCCATTCCGACTGGGCGTGCGTAAGTCCGCGCCTCGGCGCGGGGGTGGCCTACGGGCCACAGCCGGGTCGGTCACCCCTCGACCGGCCCAAAAATGATGGGAAACCATCGGCCCGGAGACGTGGGTGAGTTCCACCAAAGAATTTCATCACCCACGTCTCCAGGGTCGGCCCACCATACTCTCGCCAGGGAGTCAGGCCAGTCAGCCGGTGTTTTTGCAAGTGGTGCCGTTTGGCGCCAAGCACCCGCTCCTGCCCTCGCCACGCCCTGCGCGGTTCGACTCCCGCTGAGCAAGCAGCTACTGCCACGATGGCAGGCTCAGCCTGTGGGAGCGGGGGTTTTCCCCGGCCATAGCCTTTTAGGCTATGGCCGGCCCGGGAGGAACCTCCTCAGCCCTCCTCGTGAGGGCTTCTCTATGTCATACTACCAACCATGAAACTGCTATCCGGCCGCGATATCGCGCTATTCATCAAAGAACGTCACGCCCTCACGGTGGCGGGCCTGTCGGTGCCGCCGAAGCTGGCGATCATCCGCTCGGCCGATAATGAGGCCGCCGAGCGCTACCTGCGCGCCAAATCCGCCTACGGTCACGACATCGGCGCCCAGGTAGACACCTACGTTGAGTCGGCCGGCACCATGCTTGATCGCATCGCCGCCCTCAACGCCGACCCCAGCGTCACCGGCATCATCATTCAGCTACCGGTGACTACGCCCGAGCTCACCGACGCCGCCCTGGCCGCCGTCGCTCCCGCCAAAGACGTGGACGGTCTTGGCCCCAATTCGCCCTATGAGGCTGGCACGCCCAAGGCCGTACTCTGGCTCCTGGCCGCGCATAATGTGGACATCGCCGGCCGCATCGCCGTGGTGGGGCAGGGGCGGCTCATCGGCCGGCCGCTGGCCGACCGCCTCGAAGCCGCCGGCCACCACGTTACTCGCTGCGACATCCACACGCCCGACGTGGGCGCGGTCACCCGGGCATCCCATATGGTCTTTAGCGCCACCGGCCAGCCCCACCTCATTAAATCCCAGATGATCATGCCCGGCACGGTCTGCGTGGATGCCGGCTCACCCGCGCCCGAATTCGACCCCGCCGTTTACCAGCGCGACGACGTCATCATCACGCCCAACCCCGGCGGCGTCGGCCCCATGACTGTCGTCAGTCTATTTGATAACCTATTAATTGCCGCGCAGCAAGCCGCCGCCCAACCGCGTCGCTAAGCGACGGGTGAAGTGGGCGCTGGGCCGGCCGAGCCGCCCGTGTCTGCCGTGCTCTTGCCCAGTAGCGCCTTCACTCGTTCGGCCACCTGCTTGGGGGTCATTTCGGCTTTCACGATGTAATCATCCGCCGCCATCTTATAGACTTTGGTGGCGGTTTCGGTGTCGCCCATGTTGGTGAGTACCACCACTTTGGTTTGGCGGCCGCCGGGCTGGTTGCGTAGTTTGCTCAACATGTCCAAACCGTTCATGTTGGGCATCATCAAATCGAGCAGCACAATATCGGGCTGGAAATTTGTTAATAATTCCAAACCGGCCACGCCGTCTTGGGCCGTGGCCACTTCGTAACCTTCGTTCTCAAACTTGGTCCGGTACATCTGTACAATCGCGATATCGTCTTCGATGATGGCGACTTTGACTTTATTTGCGCTCATGGTTTCAGTGTACGACGCCACGGATCATCCGCGCAAGCTATCGCATAAAAATGACCCACGTTCGGGTCTATACCAGGTGGACCAGATGGACTTGAGCGAACCGCCGCGCGCCGTCGTATATACCGGCGCAGCGTAGAATCTCGTCCCGCGTCAGCCACTGGGCATCATACTCTTCTTCCAGCTCGTACGGCGAAAGCTCAGTTTCGCTGGCTTCCAGTACAAAACTCAGCGGCGCGTCCGTCAGCGGCGCCAGGCCGTCAATGTGCTTGGCCCGCACGCCGGCTGCTTCCGTCACCTGCCGCAACACCGTTTCGTGCGGCGCTTCGTGCTCCGCCGCCCAGCCGCCAGCGGGCAACCATTTGTCCAGCTGTGCATGGTAGCACATGAGTAGTTTTGTGCGGTCTTCATTGACGACGTAGGCGGTTACCATGATGTATTCAGCTTGGGGAGGGTTGTGAGCCTGCAAGCCGGCCGGCTCCTGTTATCAAGTTAGTTTTGCTGGCGGGACGAGCCCAGGCCCAGACAATGAAATCACGCGACTTCGGGGTTAGCGTCATCGCGTGCTCAAGTGGGCACAGGTGATGTAGATTATGCGGCCATAGTGGTTAGGTTACCTCTCGCTCAGATTGGGAGTTATTGATTCCTTGACATGCACAAAAGGGAATGTTGCACATTTCATATTCATCATAATGCAATAGAAAAAATGATGCAAGCCAAATATGCATCATCTTTTGAAGACTACCTTGTGAAATCTGCCAAGTTAGTCGGATTCGGTTTGCAAGCGCGAGATCGACAGCATGTACTCCATGTCGTCGGTTTGACTGATCTGCAGGGGATAAAAACCACTCCCTATCAGCTGCTCGACAACCTGGACGGAGTTTTGCTGCCATGACCGCCATAGCAGGATGGTATCCCCTTTTTCAAGGTGGACCGAGCGTACACCTTCTCCAAGCTTAAAGTCCACCCGAAGTGCCATCAGTAAGCGTACTTGAATGTAGCGTTGATGTTTGACCGTGTCATAGCCCATCTCAACGTTGTAGAACGCGGGATCAACATTCAGCAAGTCCAGCACTAAACGGTCATTCATTGATAGTGACGACTCGCCAGGCGTCACGCTGAAGTCAAAGAAGCGGCGGCTCTGAGCGGTATCTAATTTGCGGGCCAGCACAAAAATGTCATTGCGGCCCATGCTGTCGTGAATAATCTGCAGGACACCGTTGGGATTACGGAAGTTGCTGATAGTGCCGCCCAAAAACAGCACGATGTTCATGGTCTTGCCGGCCTGCTCACCAATGTAAGCCGGAGCTAGCAAGTGGTTGAAGCGCGCCTGAGTAAGATCCGCGAGATAACCCTCGAACGTCACCGCATCGCCAAACCAAGACGTAATATTCTGACGAGCAACTTCCAGCATGTCGGGGCTGAGGTCAATACCCACGTACTTGCCCAGGATGCCTTTGTTAATGAGGCGGGCCATTAAATCCTTAACTGGCAGAGCGTTACCCGGCCCTAGGTCAATCACGTTAACGCGGTCGTATTTGGCGACCAGGCCGTCGAGATAATCGTCATTGAGCTCGAAGAGCTTAACGGTACGCTTGAGTAGGTTAGGCGCATCATTTTCGTACATGCGCACCGCGTAATCGCTCCAATATTTAGCGCCGCTGTCAAAGTAGCCGTATTGAGAAGGAATCTCATGGTTAATGTCTAAGTTTGATGCGATGTCGTTAACTTGCTCAGCAGTAAAAAGCTCGTAAAACTTTGCTGATGGCGTAATAACGCGCGAGGTGCGGCTATTGCGGTATTTTTTGCGTTCGTCAACTAACCGCTCCAAGATCGCGACGTTATAAGCGGTATTCGAAATATAAAAACGCTCACCGACTTTGGTGAGCTCCAAACCGAGCTTTCCGCGCTGGGTAGCCTTGATCCAATTAAGAACGGTGTTCAGGGCGACGCGGTAGGTGCTCGTCAGCTCGCTATTTTTAAAGTAATTGGAAATGACTTTAGTCCAGATATGATTTAAACAATATGATGCATATTATACATGCAACATGAAAAAAGTCCATAGCTGAAGTCATAATTTTTGAAATTATGCCACCGGCACCGCGTACACCCGTTCCATGATTTCATCCGCGGTGAGGCCTGAGGCGTCAAATGGCTTGCCAATGCCCAATTTAAACGTGCGCCACGGCCGGCCGCGCTTCCACTCAATATGCGCCGGCACCACCATCACGTTTGACTCGTGGGCCAACGCCTCCACGCCGTGCCGGATGGGCGACTCGCCCCGCACCGTCCGCCGGCCTTCGGGGAAAATCAGGACGGTGTTGCCCTGTTTAAGCAGCTTCTTGGCGTACTCCAGGCCATACGGGTGCTTGCGATGCGCCTTGGCCGGGAACGACCCAAACCGCATCATGGCCCCGCCGTAGAAGGGGATGTCGATGTAAATATTAGCGGCAAAGTAGTTTAACGTGCCCATGTGCCGCCAAACCCGGTAGGGCAGCTGGGTACAAATAAAGAACGGGTCCACAATGCTCTGGTGGTTACAAGCCACCACATAGCGCGTGCCGTGCACTAAATCAGACTCGGCCATATCGCTCTTGAGCGACCGCCGCCAGATCCAGCTGAGGTTGTGGAGTAACAAAAAAATTACCCGCTGGTTCAAGAATATGACCCGTTGCGAGTGCGCGCGCTCAAGCCAGCTTTGTTCCCGAACCGTCTTAGACTCGTAAGCTTGCGGCATATATGGTTGTATCTGTAGGGGCAGTCTAGCTGGAGAATAACATCTATACTGGAAAACGTCAAGGGTTTGTGTCCGTCAAAGTTGTCGGACACGAGTTATTAGAAAATGATAAAATGCCCTTGTGAAGGAAGGGATCGAAATGACGGAAGCATTTTCCGTAGTGGCACCATTTGCGCTAATTGTCATGTACGTTGCGGTTGTGATAACGGTACTGCTTTACGCAGGATATCTGCGCCAGACAAACAGACATGGGCTCTGGCTAACAACTTTGGCGCTCGCGCTCGTCGTACTCATAGTCCGCTTCGTTGGACGCCTTGGGGAATGGCAGAGTTGGCTAAATATTGTTCTGGATTTTCTAGTCGGGGCGTTTTTAGCCGACTTGCTGGTAGAGCACCTGCTTGGTCACCATAATATTAGACGCCACTAGCCTAAAATGCGGTTTAGCATCACGACTGTTGTGAAAGGGCGCTGCGTATGCCAGTCGGTTCGGCGGCAAAAATAATTCCGTTCCGGTCCCGCCGGAGCGCACGTCGTTGTGCGCCCCAGCGGGCCGTGGCTGATCCTCTCGGGTCAGCCGTCGTCGTTCAGCAGGCTCGGATGGAGAACA
>DATDME010000103.1:0-6633 GCA_036518915.1 Candidatus Saccharimonadia bacterium
AATGGTCGCGATGATTGTCATCGCGACCCTCGTGCGGGTCCTCGTGCAGGCTAACGGCTGGTTTGCCTGGATTACCCGGGTTACCGGGATCTATGCGGTCTTGGTCTGCGTCTACTTCTTCTGCATCGCCAGCGGCGTGCACCTGTACGAATCGGTCATGGCCGCAGTAAGCCAGGCCCGGTTCGGCGCTACTACCGGGCACGTCTACTTTTCGGTGCTCATTCTCTGTGGCCTTGCTGTCGGGATGATTTTTGGCGATGACCCTCCGCTCATCCCTGATCGCGTAGTCGAGTGAGTCCACCAACTGGACGCCCCAGGTCTGGACTCCGTCCGGACCTGGGGCGCTGTCCGCTATTATCCGTGTATAATACGAAGCATAAGGACTTCGCATATACTATGCTCCATCATATTGCCGCCGCCCGGGCTCTCTACGCTCGCACGCGCCAAGAAAAGTTTGCGCTCGGCGCTTTTAACGTTGATAACCAAGAAACGCTCAAGGCCGTCACGCTGGCCGCCGCCGCCAAACAAGCCCCGGTGCTGGTGGAGGCCAGCCATGGCGAGGTGGAAGCCATCGGCCTCAATAATCTGCGCTGCCTGGTTGATAATTACCGCTCTGAGTACGGCGTGGAAATGTACATCAACCTTGACCACAGCCCCAGCGTTGAAGCGGCCAAAGCCGGCATAGATGCCGGGTTCGAATTTATTCACATCGATTTTTCGCAGTGGCACCACGATGCCACGCTCGCCGAAATTATTGACGCCACCAAGGAAGTGGTAGCCTACGCTAAGAAAACCACCGGCGCCCTCGTCGAAAGCGAGCCGCACTACTTTGGTGGCGGCTCCAACGTGTTTGACCAGGCCATGGACTATGAAGTCATTCGTAAAACCTTTACCAAGCCCGCCGAAGCCAAAAAATTCATCGAGGCCACCGGCATTGATACCTATGCCGTCGCCATCGGCAACCTGCACGGCCTGTACCCGGTGCCCAAGCAGCTTGACCTCGGCCTCCTCGAAAAACTGCGCCAGGAGGTGCCTGGCTACTTCAGCTTGCATGGCGGCTCCGGCACGCCGGACGACCAGTTCAAAGGCGCGGTCGAACGCGGCATCAGCAAAATTAATATCAATTCTGAACTGCGCAAGGCCTACCGCCTGACGCTCGAGCACGAGCTGCAAACCCATAAAGATGAGTACGCCATCGTCAAACTCATGCCGGCCGTCATTGCCGCGGTCCAGGCGGTCGTGGAGCATAAAATTGATGACTTTGGTGCCGCCGGCAAAGCCGCGCCCTCACGCTAACCGCGCCAAACCATCGCCCAAGCGTCGCCCAACCGCTATGGCCGCCCCCATGTGGAGCGGCCATAGCGGTTATTTGGTTTTAACTATCTGACATCAGGCGCGGTCCTGCCTCAGTAATGGTTCTGATAGCAGTTGGTCTGGTGCTGGCAGTAGTTGTTGGAATAGCTGCGGATTGGCTTGTAGCAATTTTGGTAACCGCACGACGAATAACACGAACTGGTGTACGTGTTATAGGTCTTATAAACCGGATGGTAGCTAACCGTTTTGTACTCAGTGTTATACCGGTTGTAATCTTTTTTGTAGGAATTGTAGTCGGACTTGTAGGTCTTGTAGTCCTTGTGGTCGTACCGCTGTTGGTCGTAACCTGACGAGCGGTAGTGGTCTGACCCGCTCGACGCCGAGGCTCCGGCTGCGCTGGCCAATGTGACGGCCAGTCCCAATCCCAGACCGCCAGCCACTTTATAGAGCAATTGTTTCATGTGTCCCCCTCCTTTTTACATGAATGTATACGTATACGCGCCGATTATAGGGCCTGCGCGCTCAGCCCACGTTAGTCAAACACCATAAACCCAGCCCACGGGCCGGTACAAAATCTAGAACTATATCAAGCGAATCGGGCAAGCTGGTTATAAATGGGGGGCCTGGCCCCTCCCGTCACGACGCGGGGCCGTGAGAGGGGAGGGACCAGGTGGTGGGCCAGAGAGCCGGCCCCGGGGTCAGTGCGTGCGCTTGACCACGAACGTGCCCGCTGCCATGAGCTCCTCATGCATGTACTTGCGAACTTCGAAGAGGAGGACGGTCTTGCCAACCGGGACGGCCACAGTGATCGTCACCGGCTTGGCTGTTTTACCGGGCGCCAGCGGGGTGCTGACGTACTGCCAGTGAGTGAAGCTAGTGGTCTTGATGCCGATGCCGAACACGATGCAGAGCAGCCCGGTGTTGCGAACGGTGACGACCGGGTGGCCCGTGCCGTCGACCGTGGCGGTGAAGCTGGCCTGCGGCGGCAGGTCCGCCTTGAACAGGGCGCTGGCAAACTGCATGCCGGAGCTCAAGGCCATGGCGTACTGCGTGGCGCCGCTCTTGAGCCGGGCGGCCTTGACCGGAACGTTCATACAACCCCGGTCGGACAGGGCGACGGCTGCGGCGCCGCGCGGCACAACGCCGTGGGTGCCGGTCGTCCAGACGACTGTCCGGACGCCCGAGCGGGCCTTGACGACCTTCGGCGCGGACAGCCAGTTTGACGGCGTCTGTGTGCCACCGTCGCTCCAGGCGACGGAGTACGCGCCCGCCGTGACGACCGGCGCTGGGCACAGGCTAGTGCCGTGGAGGACAACGACGGGTGCCAGGCCGTCCGGAATCGCAACGGCGTTGGCCGCCGTTGCAGTCCGTCCCGATGTGCTGCTGGCAGATGCGGTTGAGGGGGTAACCACCGCCGCACTCGCAGCCAACACCACGACCAGAACAGCCGGGGCGAAACGACGCAAATCACGCATGGGGCGCTCCTTCAAATGTTAGCGGGCGGTTGGGCCCGATAGGTACATTCCGCCGGGAGAGTTGGCGGCATTGCCTGTACGCAGGCAACCGAACAACATTAACATACATAAGAATAATGTCAAGCATTAAAAATAGATGGCCAGTGGTCCAAAATTCCCTACCCAAGCACGACCATAACTGATATCATCGGATAGTAATGAGCGATATTCCTGTCAAAATTTTGACTTTTGGTGCAGCCACGCAGGATGTTTTTCTGACCGGCAAGGCCTTACACGCCCGACGCGATGTGCGCACCCGCGACTACGTGGAAACTTTCCCGCTGGGGGCCAAGGTGGACGTTGAAAATGTGTATTACGACACCGGCGGCGGCGCCACCAACGCGGCCGTAACCTTTGCCCGGCAAGGGCTAGAGGTGGGCTACGTTGGCAAGATTGGTCACGACCCGGCCGGCGCCGAAGTCATGCGCGCGCTGGGCAAAGAGGGCGTGGCGGTTGACCGCGTCGTCACCGACGGCAAGCTGTCCACCGGCTTCTCGGTCATCATGGTGGCCTCCAATGGCGAGCGCACCATCCTCAGCCACCGCGGCGCCTCCCACGACCTTAAGGCCAAAGACATCGCAATCCGCACCCTGGAAGCCGACTGGTTTTACATTAGCTCCCTCGCCGGCAACCTCGATCTGCTCGGCAAACTGCTCAAGCATGCCAACAACCACGGCATCCAGGTGGCGCTCGACCCCGGCCAGGGCGAGCTCGCCCAGCTCAAAAAGCTGCGGGCCCTGCTGCCGCTCGTTACGGTCATTAAGGCCAACGCCGAAGAGCTCCGCACATTATTTGGGGGCGATAACCTGGCCGACACCGTCGCCCGCGCCCATGGCACGTGCCCATACGTAGTGGGCACCAACGGACCGACCGGCTCGTACGCTGCCATCGCTGGCCGCTTGTACCAGGCCGGCGCCTACCAAAAGGTGAAAGTAGTGGACCGTACCGGCGCCGGCGACGCCTTTGGCTCGGGTTTTGTGGCCGCGCTGGCCAAAGGCTTGCCCGTTGAAGACGCCCTCAGCCTTGGTAGCGCCAACGCCACGGGTGTGGTCGCGCAATTTGGCGCCAAAACCGGCATCCTTAAGACCAGCCGCATCAAGCGCATGAAAGTTAAAGTCAGCAATTTATAACGGGGAGCAACCAGGCCGTGAGCACCATTGGGCGATTCCTGCAAGCCAAAGAACCATTATTTGACCATGCGCTGCACCAGCTCGAACTGCGCACCCACCAAAAGGGCGTCGACGCCAAACTAGCCGCTGAAATCGTCGAAAAGGCCGCCGACCGCACCAAGCGCCTCGGCCTCACCGCAGATGCCACCGGCCCCGAACTATACGCCGCCCTCCTCAAACAAGTGGCCGAGCACGATGCCCATCTCGCCAAAGCCATCGGCGGTACCGATCCCGATAATCTGGCCGAGATGATCCCACTGATCGTCAAAGCCGCCGAAGCCGCGCCCCTGCCCAAAGACGGCTGGTTCCTCAAAGAGGACGTCGCGAAAGAAATGTTACGCCGCAACCCGCCGACTGCCGTCATGGAGCGCCTGGGCTATCACCTGGTGTCGCGCCTGCTCGAGCAAGAAGACGTCTACGAGCTCTTCCTGAGCCTGCGCTTCGCCGAATCCGCCGAATGGCTCAACAACTTTGACCGCCAATACCTCGACCTCAAACCCGAAGACTTCGAACCCCGCCGCATCAAAGTCGTGCCGTTCGCGCTCTCCAAGTGGGGCGATATTGCTGAGCACTTCATTGAGAAGAAACGTCACAATATTACGCACTCCAAGGAAATGGGCGCCATTGCTATCATGCCCATGCGCCAAGAACGCATGACCGGCGTCACCCTCAAAGTGATGCCGCTCCTGTTCCACTACTTTAATGAAATCCGCCTCTACAGCTCATTCTTCAAGCTGATGCAGACCAAAGAGAACTTTGGCGCCATCGTCTCTGACACCCTCATTGCCGACCCGGCCCACGTCAAAATTGCCGACACCGCCCATATTCACTGGCGGGTGATCCAGCGCTACTTCGGCAAGCTTACCACCGAAACCCACCCCGAAATCTTTGAACCCCACGTGCAGCCCGAAGATTTGCATTGGCGCCGGGCCGAAGACATCCTCTACGAAGTGGACCCCGAGCTGGAGTTCTGGAGGGGCCTCGACTACGTGGCCGTTCACAAGGGTCCGGCCTATGACGTCGTCACGTTCAACCTGATGGACCTGGCGCTTGGCTACTCAAACGGCATCCCGTACGAGGGCCGGTACCTGTACCACTTCCGCGAAGCCCTGTGGAACGAAGTGTTTGCCCGCTACATGGGTGAGAAAGTCTTAGAGGCCGAGCTGCTCGATAAGCTCGACAATGCCGTTATTAAACCGGAGACCCTCACCCGCCATGCCTAAGCGCGCCACTCCCAAATTGCGTTACCAAATTTGCATCTCCGGCGCGGCCCGCGGCGCGTCCATTGAGACCGGCAAAGAGCTGGCCGCCGCCGCCGCGCGCCACATCGTGAAGCGCGGCCATCTGGTAATTAGCGGCGCCACGCGCGGCCTGCCGTACTATGCCGCCAAGGCCGCCAAAGACGAGGGCGGTGATGACATCAGCTCCATCGGTTTTTCGCCCGCGGCCAGCCGCCTGGCCCACGTCAAAAAGTACCGCCTGCCGCTTGACGCCTTTGACACCGTGCTATTTACCGGCTTTGAGTATACCGGCCGCAACCTCTTGCTGGTGCGCTCCAGCGATGCGGTGGTCATGGTGGGCGGCCGCATCGGCACGCTCAACGAGCTAACCATCGCCATTGAAGAGCGCAAGCCCATTGGCGTGCTGCTGGGCTCCGGCGGTATGACCGAAGAAGTGGAATACGTCCTCAAAGCCGCCAAGCGCGCCCGCACCGGCATCATTTTCGACCACGACCCCGACGCACTGGTTGACCGGCTCATCGAGCTGATTGAAGCCAAGTCGGACAAACTCCCGTCGCTCACCCAAGAGCTGTAACATGCGCCCAGCCCATCTCTTAACCTACCGAGTCGGGCGACGCCCGCTGCTCGTCTGGGGCGCGATGTTGGCGGCGGCAGCCGCGCTGTTGTGGCTGCCCCTGCCGGGGCGCGTCGAGCGGATTGCCTCGTATGCCGACTGCGCCGCGGCCGGGTATCCCATCACGGAATCAAACCCGCCGGTTTGCCACGGGCCGAAACGGGCCTACGTTGGCCCCGAAGCCGACACGGCCTCAAGCGGACCGGCCCTAGTGTCGCAGCCGTTTACTATTTATGTAACCGGCGATAGTCACAGTGACTATCCTGAACGCCAGCTCGTCATTACCAACCAGGCTGACTGGGAAAAGTTTTGGGCGGACGTCCACACCGCCGTGACGCCCCGGCCGCCCATCCTGAGCGTCGATTTTAATAAACTGGACGTCATAGCGGTGTCGGCCGGCCGGCAGCAAACCGACGGCTACAGCCTGCGGGTGACCGCGGTGCTGGCTTCGCCGGCCGGCTCCAGCGTCAATGTGGTGAAGCGCGTGCCCACGCTATCCTGCCCGGTCAATAACACAGCCACCAACCCCTACTTAATTGTGACAACCGCCAAACTGCCGGCGCCAGTCAGCTTTTACACCAACACCGACCCTCGGCACTGTGGCCAATAAGATAGATCATGTACAATAAACCAAAGCACTAGGCTTACTTAACCATGCCCAAGACGAAACGCCGCCCGCCACTCCACCGCCACGCCGCCCGCCACGTGCAAAACTGGCTGATGCCTCATCGGCGCAATAACCACCGGCCGCACCTCATCCGCCGGCACGGCCTGGCCCTCAT
>DATDME010000104.1:0-12285 GCA_036518915.1 Candidatus Saccharimonadia bacterium
CTTGGCGCCGCCCCCTCACCGCGGCCAGCGCAACGAACCCGCCTACCTGGCCGACACCGCTCGGTTGCTGGCCACGCTCCGCGGCGAGGCCCTGGAGGACCTGGAAAGCGCCACCACCCGCAACGCCGAACTATTATTTGGAGTTTAATCATGACACAAGACCACGAATCGAACCCTGAATCGGCGCCGGAGTCCGATGAACGCCTCACCCGGTTAGGCCGGGAATATGATCTTATGATCGGCGCCGTTCCGGGGCTGAAGTCTGAAATTGTCGAGCGTACCATGGGCCAAGATCGCTACGCCGGGGCGGAGGAACGCCTAACCGCCGAAAGCCGCGCTCTAAATAACCTCAGTGAAGCCGAGCGGGCCGCGTACTATAAGCAAGAAAAGCGCCAGACCTTGCTTGGCTACGCGGTTAACGCTGACCCGCTCATCGGTGAGCTTGAGGCCGTGCGCAGTTGGGTCGATGAAAACGAGATAGCCCGCCTGGAGGGTGGCATTATCGGTTACGGCGAGGGTGCCAATTGGCAAACCACACCGGAACATACCCAGGGGCCTGACGACCAGCCTATTGTTCATACCACGGAGTACCGGGTGCGCGACGGCAAAATTGTGGCCGTCGTCCAAACCTTCAATCCGTATGACGATTATGATGCCAGGCAGGCTCAGTACGAACAGGAAGCGGAGCTGGGTATCAACGCTCAACCCGTCCCTCTGGAACAGGCTGAGCATCTGGCGGCCGTCCTGCGGGCGTACCATCAGCAGTTGTTGGGGATGTCCCAGCTCGAGCAGGCCGATCTGCGCGCCCAGCTTGGCCTAGGAGAATTGCAGTAGTAATATCATCATGATATTATGTCAAGTATGACTGATCGTCCCGCCACGCCTATTTACCTTGACCACGCCGCCACCACGCCGCTCGACCCAGCCGTTTTGGAGGCGATGTTACCGTACCTGCGGGGCGAATTCGCCAACCCGTCGAGCCTGTACCGCAGCGCCCGGGCCACGCGCGAGGCGGTGGAAACAGCCCGCAAAACCATCGCCGACATCCTGGGCGCCAAACCCACCGAAATTATCTTCACCTCCGGCTCGACGGAGTCCAACAACGCCGCCGTGCAGGGCGTGCTGCGGGCGCACCCGGGCGCCGGTTGGGTGACCACGGCCATTGAGCACGACGCCATCCTCGCCCAGGTCAAACCGCTGGCCGCCGCCGGCCACGCCGCCACCGTTGTGCCAGTCAAGCCCACCGGCCTGGTTGACCCCGCGGCCATCGCCGGCGCCATCACCGACGACACCGTGCTCGTCAGCGTCATGCATGCCAATAATGAAATTGGCACGATTCAGCCCGTGGCCGATATCGCCAAACTCATCGCGAAAGTGCGCGCGGACCGGGCCGCGCGCGGCCTCGTCCGCCCACTGTATCTGCACACCGACGCCACCCAGGCCGCCGGCTATCTTGACCTGCACGTCACCCGCCTGGGCGCCGACCTGCTCACCCTCAACGGCTCCAAAATTTACGGGCCCAAAGGCACCGGCCTCCTGTACGTCCGCACCGGCACCCAGCTCGAACCGCTCATGTATGGCGGCGGACAAGAGCGCGGCCGCCGCAGCGGCACCGAAAACGTAGCCGGCTTAGTGGGCTTGGCAGCCGCGCTGCGCCTGGCCGCTACCACCCGCGCCGCCGAAGCCCGCCGCCAGGCCGGCCTGCGCGACCAGCTCCTGCGTCAGCTCCAGGCCGCCCTGCCAGACGCCATCCTCAACGGCGATGCTCGGCGCCGGCTGCCCAACAACCTCAATCTCACCATCCCCGGCGCCGACGGTGAGTCGCTCATCCTCTACCTGGATAACGCCGGCCTCCAGGCCTCCACTGGCTCGGCCTGCTCCACCGGCAACCTTGATCCGTCGCATGTACTGTTGGCGTTGGGTCGCACTACCGCCGAGGCCGATTGCAGCCTGCGCCTAACCCTGGGCCGTGGCACCACGCCGGAGCACATCGAGGCAGCCGCCGAAATAATTCCTGGCGTGGTCGAGCGCGTTCGGGAGCTTAGCATAAGCACTACCTAGCTGCTACAATACATACCATGAAGCGTTTTCTGGTGGGGCTGCTGATATTCATCGGCCTGGTTGCCGCTATAGCCGCCGGCTTCTTCTTTGGTATTGGCTACTATCTATCGCCGCAAGACCAGCTCGCCAAAAGTGATGCCATTGTGGCGATCTCCGGCGGCGATACCAACGCCCGCACTACCGAGGCCGTCAACTTGTATAAGGATGGCTGGGCCAAGCACCTGATTTTCTCCGGCGCGGCTCTTGACCCCAACAGCCCCTCAAATGCCGCCGCCATGGCCCATGCCGCCGAAGCTGCCGGTGTGCCGGCCTCGGCCATCGTTCTGGATGAGGCCGCGCAAAACACCCGCGGCAATGCCGCCGGCGTCGCCGATATCGTCAAACAGCAGCAGTACCGCTCGATTATTCTGGTGACATCGCCCTACCACCAGCGCCGGGCCAGCCTGGTGTTTCACCGGGCCCTGGGCAACGGTGTCCGCATCCTCAACCATTCCTCTTACGATCAGACCTGGCGCCGCTCGCACTGGTGGGCCACGCCGATTTCGCAAAGCATTACCTATGTCGAATTACAAAAAGTGGCCTACGAGTTGTTAAGTGGTAATTAAATGACGATTCTAGCCGACCTGCTCTTTGTCTGTCTGGTGGTCTTTGCCGCCTACACCGGGACCCGCCGGGGCGCCGTGCTGATCGGGCTCGAGTTTGCGTGCTTCGTGCTCGCCAGCCTAATTGGGCTGCTGACCTACCACGGGCTCGGCAGTTGGCTCACCAGCCTGGGTCTCAGCCGGACTCTCGGCAATGTGGCCGCCTTCACGATCATGTGGATTGTAGTGGAACTGGCGGCGGCGCTCGTCATCCGGCTAACGATCCTCAAACACCTCAACCGCGACGTACAGTTGGCCCGCTGGAATCAAATTGGCGGCTCATTCCTCAACGTTGTGAAAGCCACCTTTCTAACCGGCCTGGCCCTCATCACGTTGGCGGCGCTCCCAGTACCGCAAGCCGCCAAAGCCATCGTGACCGATTCGTTCATTGGCAAACGGATTTTGGCTTCAACCACGAATGTTCAAGCCTGGCTGTCGGCCGGGCTCGGCCATGACCTATCCGACAGCCTCAATTTCTACACCATCTCGGCCGAGCCCCAGAGCACCGAGCATATCGACCTTGGCTTCACCACCACTGCCACCAAGATTGACGAGCCCGATGAAACCGCCATGGTCGGCCTCATTAACCAGGAGCGCACCAGCCGCGGGCTGCAGCCCCTCACCATGAACCTCGAAGCTCGCACCGTCGCCCGCGCCTACTCGTTGCTCATGCTCAAAGACGGCTACTTCTCGCACATCGACCCCGACGGCCACACGCCGTTCCAGCGCCTCACCGCCGCCGGCGTGCCGTACCACTCGGCCGGCGAAAACCTGGCCCTGGCGCCCACCTTGGCACTCGCCCATCAGGGCCTCATGAACTCGCCGGGCCACCGCGCCAATATCTTATCGACCAGCTACCACAGCGTGGGTATCGGCATCATCGATGCCGGCCAGTACGGCCTGATGGTTACCCAAGAGTTTACCGATTAACTACGGTTGTATTCCGCTAACGTTTTCGTAAAATTTCCGGCATGCCCACCACCAGCTCGTAGGTCGGCAGGTCGTCCGGCCGGACCCATTTGTAATCGTCGTGTTTCCCGTCCAGCTGGGTCATGGTCGCCTCGTTAGTCTTGACAGTTGCCAGTATTATGATTTTGTTATAAAATGCTTGAGTTATGGCCGCCACGGTTTACGTTGGAATGAGTGGGGGAGTCGACTCCTCCGTGACAGCGGCCCTGCTCAAACAGCAGGGTTATTCGGTCGTGGGCGTCTACATGAAAAACTGGACCCAGGACATTGCCGGCGTCGAGTGTCCCTGGCGCCAAGACCTGGCCGACGCCCGCGCCGCCGCAGCCACCATTGATATCCCATTCAAGGTCTTCGATTTTCAGGCCGAGTACAAGCAGCACGTCGTGGATGCCATGGTCGCCGAATACCAGGCCGGCCGCACGCCCAACCCCGACGTGCTCTGCAACCAAGAAATTAAATTCCAGCTTTTCTTGCAGGCCGCGCTGGCCGACGGCGCCGAACTCATTGCCACTGGCCATTATGCCCGCGTGCGGGACGGCCAGCTCCTCCAAGCGGCCGACTCTGCGAAGGATCAGACCTATTTCCTGTACCGTGCGACAGCCGAGGCCCTGGGGTGCACCCTCTTCCCGCTGGGCAACCTCACCAAGCCCGAAGTCCGCCGCCTGGCCGACCAATTTGGCCTGCCCAACGCCAAAAAACCCGACTCGCAGGGCATCTGCTTTGTGGGCGAAGTCGGCATGAAAGAATTCCTCCGCCAGTACGTTGAGGTGGCGCCCGGCCCAGTCGTCGAGCGCGCCACCGGCCAAACCCTGGGCACGCACGAGGGCGCCATCTTCTACACCATCGGCCAGCGCCACGGCCTTGGCATCGGTGGCGGACGGCCGCTCTTCGTCATCGGCAAAGACCTGGCCATCAACACCGTCTACGTGACCGCCGACCCCGCCGACCTCCAGCTCCACACCGACGCCTTCACGCTTGAGCAACTCACCTGGATTAACGGCGCCGCGCCCGCCGCGGACCGCACCTACCAGTTCCGCCTTCGGCACCGCGGCGACCTGATCCCCGGCACGCTGTGTGCCACCGGCGCCGTCAAACTCGAGCGCCCCGAGCGGGCCGTGGCCGCCGGCCAGTCCGCCGTTATCTATGATGGCGAGCTCGTGCTCGGCGGCGGCATTATAGGTTCGTAACTTCGGGGTAGCGGTCGGCGTTGTCGCGATAATACTGAGTCCAGCGGCTATCATCTGCCACTTCAACCGATTCCACATATAAGCCCTTCATAAATGCGCCGGCTTTATCGTTTTTAACCGCTTGCGCCTCTGCCACCTGCTCGGCGGTTACTTGGCAAACTGAGCGCAGGTCATCAACGACTTGTTGTAAATCAGCAATTTCGGCAATAATTTCATGAGCCGCTGCCCGCTTGACCTCGGTTGCCTCTTCCTCGGTTGCCTCTTCAATGAGTTTATCAATTAGGGCCAGTTTATGGTCATCCGGGCCCAGCGACCGGTATGCCGGTTTAGCCCCGGTAGCTAACTGTTGGTCTACTATTTTGTCGCGCACTAATTTATTAAATCGAAATGTCGGCATATCGATATAGTATCAGGAATTGGCTTGCCACCACCGGCCCTGGGCCATGGTGCGCACCCGGCCGAGCTGACGGTTCACGTACCAGTCCCGCTTCTCGTTGCCGCCCAGCCAGGCGGCCAGGGCACGACGGAAGAACTGGGACTTCACCCGGCCCTTGAACATATGAACAAACCAAAAAGCGATCTGGAGAGTCATAATTCTAGCGGGTCCATCGCGGATGCCGACGTGCAGCCCAGTAACAGGAGTTATGCTGAAATCTGGGCAGAAGCCCAGGCTTTGCCGCTAGTTGATCAAGAGCCGCCGGACGATTTCGAGCCAGGCGTGGTCGATCACGGTGGGCCCGGCGAACGGCCCGATCCTCGTGACAACCAACGCCACCCTTTACCTGAGGAACCGCCCGACCTACGGTATATGCCCAACCGGCCTCCGCTACCAACCGACGAAGAGGTTATTACCGAGATGGGCATAGAAGCCAGTGACGCCGACAAGGACAGCCTAACGGGGCTTGCTTCCCGCAAAGGGCTCGACCGAGCCCTAGACCGGCGGTTTGGCGTATCGCTCGTCGCGCCGACCCAATATTCGCCTGACCGTCGCCGCGGCGGCCACTATCCAAAAGTCGCCGTCATCCTTGGCGATGGCGGCAATATGAAAGAGGTTAACGACGCCAAGCACCTCGGGCATCTCGTTGGCGACCGCATGCTTGGCGTCACCGGCGAAACCATCAAAAAGAACTTTCGTCCCGGTGATATCATGGCTCGCCTTGGTGGCGATGAATAACTCATCATCATGGAGTTTAGTCCCGATATACCAGATGGCGAAATTGGCGAGCTGGTGGGCGAGCGCATCATTGAACAATATCAACCCGATGAGACGCCGCAGCCTCAAATGGCTTGGGCTTCAGTATTGGCGAAATCCGACCGGTTGACCCAGAGGCTGACGCCGATGTCATAAAAAATTTCCCCGACCACAAACGTCCAGCCTCAACCTTACAGTTCCTCGTCAGGGAGGCTGACGACCGCATGTATGTCAATAAGGACCGCCTGCGGGAATGGCGCATCGGCTATACGGTGAAGGTGTCGATACGCAGGAGCATACGGTTGGGCCATCTGAAGTCGAACCGGTCAAAAAGATCCTGTATAACGGTGCCGCCCCCGGACCCGGACCCGAACCCGCCCCTGAGCCCGCCCCCGCACGCGAACCAGAACCAAAAGCCACGTCCTAAGTCATTCCATTTTCCCCTTGAACCCGTTACAATAACTCCACTAAACGAGGATATTGTGATGGTCACTCGTGATGCGCGCCGCATCCGGGCCGTCCAATTCGCGGCCGCCAATTAAGCCCGATCCTTCCGAGCCTCGCGCTGAGGTCCTCCGGGACCTTTTTCATTGTCAAAAACTAATCAGGTTATAATTACCCTCATGAACCCCAACGAAATCCGTCAAGCTTATCTTGATTTCATGGCCTCGAAGGGCCATGCCATCATTCCGCGTGCCAACCTCGTGCCCAAAGAAGATCCCACCACGCTGTTTACCGGCTCCGGCATGCAGCCGCTCGTGCCGTATTTGCTCGGCGAACCGCATCCCGCCGGCGACAAACTGGCCGACTCCCAAACTTGCTTCCGTGCCGAAGACATCGACGAAATCGGTGACAGCCGCCACACTACTTTCTTTGAAATGCTCGGCAACTGGAGTCTCGGCTCGTACTTTAAAGCCGAGCAGCTAACCTGGTTCTGGGAATTCCTCACCGAAGTCATCGAGCTCGACCCGCAGCGCCTTTATACCACGGCTTTCATTGGCGACGAAAAGTTCAACGTGCCGCGCGACGAAGAATCTATCAAGATTATGACGAAGCTTTACGAGCAGGCCGGCATCAACGACCCCAAGGTAGCCGATATGGGTACCGGTGATGAGGCTTCTCGGCGGGGCATGAAGCCGGACGAGCGCATCTTCCTCTATGACGGCAAGAAAAACTGGTGGAACCGCGGCGAAAAAGGCCCCAACACCACGCCCGCGGGCGACCCCTGCGGCCCCAACTCCGAAATTTTCTACGAATTCACCCACATTGAGCACGACTCCAAGTGGGGCGAGAAATGCCACCCCAACTGTGACTGCGGCCGCTTCGTGGAAATTGGCAACTCCGTCTTCATGCAGTTCCGCAAGTTGGAAGACGGCAGCCTGGAGCCGCTCGCCAAGCCCGAAGTCGACTTCGGCGGCGGCCTTGAGCGCATCGCCCAGGCCGTTGAAGGCTCCGGCGACATGTTCAAAATCGACCTGTTGTGGCCGATTATCCATAAGCTCGAAGAAATTTCCGGCTTCTCCTATGACCAAAACCCCGCTGCCATGCGCGTGATTGCCGACCATTTGCGCGGCGCCGCCTTCCTGGCCGTGGATGGCGTGGTCCCGTCGAACACTGCGCAAGGTTATGTCATGCGCCGCATCATCCGCCGCGCCATCCGCCAGGCCCTGGCCCTTGACCTTAAAACCGATTTCTTTGAACTCGTCGTACCGGTAATTACTGAACTTTACCGCGACGCCTACCCCGAGGTGCGCGCCCACGAAGAATCCATCATCGCCACCCTCGTCCGCGAAGAAAAGCAGTTCCGTACTACGCTCGAAAAGGGGTTACGTGTATTCGGCGGGTATTTCGACAAAAAGCCAGTCGAGTTTGACCCTCGCACTGCAAAACAGGAAGAAGTTGAAGCAAAGCGTGGACATTGGAAATCGGCACCGGCCGAGCTTACGGGCGAGCTGATTTTTGAGCTCTTCGATACTTACGGCTTTCCAAAGGAATTGTCTGAGGAAGAAGCAATCCGGCGTAACATTCCAATCGCATCTGATGCGAATGAAGTTTTCGACCATCTCATGGCCGAGCAGAAAGAGCGCTCCCGCACCGCCTTCGCTGGCCAGTTCAAGGGCGGTCTGGCCGACCACTCCGATATCAGCATCAAGTACCACACCGCTACACACCTCGGTTACAAGGCCCTGCGCCTGGTACTCGGCGACCACGTCATTCAGCGCGGCTCCAACATCACGCCCGAGCGCCTGCGCTTCGACTTCAGCCATCCCGACAAACTGACCCCCGAGCAAATCAAGCAGGTCGAAGACATCGTCAACGAAAATATTGCTAAAGACTGGCCGATGGGTTACCGCGAAATTCCCACCGAGCAGGCCTTCAAGGAGGGCGCCCTGGGCGCGTTCGGCGACAAGTACGGCGACACCGTGAAGGTTTATACCGCCGGCGACCCGGACGGCGAGTGGTTCAGTAAAGAAATTTGCGGCGGCCCACACGTCACCCACACCGGCGCGCTGGCCGAAGGCGGCAAGAAGTATAAAATCTTGAAAGAAGAATCGAGCTCGGCCGGCATCCGGCGCATCAAGGCCGCATTGCAATAGGGCTCAAAATCGAGCCTAAGCTTGGCAATGCTGGCAAGCGCACAGCATTAACGTTGTACTACAACCTTGGCTGTGGGGACGGGGCTGCATGCAGAGCTTGATCCCCTAGCATTCACCAATGCTTACGTACCCGCGAGCCTCCGCAGTGGGCTCGATTATGTGCTGCTGAGTTACTACGAAACGCAGTGGATCGTATTAGGACCTACAACTTTCCAAAAAAACCGGTCACCCAGCCTTTCTCAGCCCGCTCTCAAACTAACTTTTGTATAGTAGGGGCCATGAGACAAAAAAGGTAGGCATGGACCAGCCTCAAAACCAGAAACTATTAGCCATTATCGGATTGGTCGTGATTGTGGCGGCTGTGGGCGTCGGTCTAGCCGTGAATGCCAAGAACCAGCAGACCGCTAGCGCCACGCTGGCTCCCAGCGCTGTCGCCACCAATCAGGTCGCCAGCACTACCGCCACGCCGGCCGTTGAATCCGCCAACACCAGTCAATATAAAGACGGCACCTATTCTGCCACTGGTAGCTATGAGTCGCCCGGCGGCCAGGAAAGCATCGAAATTTCCGTGACCGTAAAGAACGGCGTCATCACAGCGACCAGCGCCCAGGAGGCCGCCACTGATCACGACAGCGAAGAGTATCAGCAGCGCTTCATCGCTAACTACAAATCACTCGTGGTAGGCAAGAGTCTCGATAGCGTCAGCCTCGGCCGGGTTTCGGGCGCCTCGCTGACCGGCGCGGGCTTCAATGATGCCATCAGTCAGATTAAAACCCAGGCGCGTGCATAGCCATGATTACCTTCCGGTCGCACCGTTTTGAGGCGATCGGCACGTACTGGGTCATTGAGGCCTATGAGCCAGTCGATGACGAAGCGTGGGCTGACTTGCTGGCTGCCGTCGCGGCCCGCATTGAAGCTTTTGACCAAGCGTATTCGCGCTTTCGGCCCGACTCACTCGTGACGACCATGGCCGCCACCGCCGGCACTTACCAGCTGCCCACTGACGCGGCGGCCCTGTTTGAGCTGTATCGCGAGCTGTACGAGCATACTGGCGGCGCCATGACACCGCTGATTGGCGGCACGCTCGCCGCCGCCGGTTACGACGCCAACTACAGCCTCATGCCCGCTGCTGCGCTGCTCGTACCGCCGGCCTGGGACGACGTGATGGCCTTTGCGGCGCCCAACCAGCTGACCCTACACCAGCCAGCCTTGCTCGATGTGGGCGCCGCCGGCAAAGGCTATTTAGCTGACCTGGTCGGCGAAGTGCTCGAAGCCGCCGGCCTCACCAGCTACTGCGTTGATGCCGGCGGAGACATCCGCTACCGCCTGGGCGCCAGTGAGCCGGCCGCAGCTGCCAGTGAGCCGGCCGCATCAGCCGCCGAACCGCTACGCGTCGGGCTAGAACATCCGGCCGATCCAACTCAGGTTATTGGCGTGGCTGAGTTGTCCCCGGGCTGGAGTATTTGCGGATCGGCCGGTAATCGCCGGGCCTGGGCTGGCTACCATCACATCGTGGACCCGCGCACGCTCCAGTCGCCGCGCCACCTGGCGGCCGTTTGGGTGACGGCGCGCACCACCTTATTGGCCGACGCCCTCACTACAGCCTTATTTTTTGTGGCGCCGGATACGCTGCGCCGGTATTATGAATTTGAATTTGCCCTGGTGCGCGCCGATATGGCTTTGGCGGCTTCACCAGGCTTTTCAGCTGCATTTTTCACGGCCGACCAATCATAACCAAGGGCAACAACCTCATGCGACCCCTCCGCCTGCTCGATAACCTGCTCAACGCCATTACTATGTACCGCTTGGTGCTGTATTGCTTGGGCGGATTGGCGGCGGTGGCCCTGCTGCTCGCCGGCTTTGGCGCGCTTAGTCAGCCACTGCTGCCGCTGGCCGGTATGCTGGCCGTACTCCTGGCAGTCTGCTATGTCACTAACCGCCTGCTGGCCATAATTTTTGACGCCGCCACCAACACCGAATCGGCGCTCATTACGGCGCTGATTTTGTTCTTTGTCCTCCTACCGCCATCGCGTGGGTTGGGCGACTATGCGCTGGTGGCCGGCGCCGGCCTCATTGCCATGGCCTCGAAGTACATGGTAGTGTGGCGCCGGCGCCACATTGTTAACCCGGCGGCGCTGGCCGCCTTCGTCCTCAGCGTCACCGGGTTGTATTCGGCCGGTTGGTGGGTGGCCACGCCCGTGTTGTTGCCAGCCACGCTCATCGTTGGGCTGCTGGTGGTGCGCAAGATCCGGCGGTTCCAGCTGGTGGCCGTATACACGGCTGCTGCCGTCTTCACCCTGGTGCTCGTCAGCCTGCCTCACGGGCTGGGTTTGCCCGATATTGTACTGAGCGCCTTTACCTCCTGGCCGATTATCTTCTTTGGCACCATCATGCTGACCGAGCCAGCCACCTTGCCTGCCCAGCGGTCGTTCCAACTGGTTTATGCCGGATTCACTGGCGTGCTATGTTCGTCGCTCTTGCACTGGGGGCCGTTGGCGACCACGCCCCAAGCGGTGCTGGTGCTGGCCAACGCCTTGGTATTCCTCATAGCGCCTAAGTTTACCCAGCGCTTGCGCCTGGTGCGGCAAGTCTCGCTGGGCGCTCGGGTCACCGAGTTCCAGTTTGCGCCGGAGCGCCCCATTACCTTTGCACCGGGCCAATATCTGGAGGTGACGTTGCCGCATGCCCATCCCGATGCCCGCGGCAACCGTCGCACGTTCTCGATTGCCTCGGCGCCGGGCGACGCCGTGCTGCGGCTTGGGGTAAAATTCTACGAGCCGTCATCCAGCTTTAAAACTGCTTTGCGCGCGCTCCAGCCGGGCGGCCACATCTTTGCGAGCAACCTGGGCGGAAGTTTCACGCTGCCCGCCAATCCGGCGCGGCCGCTGCTGTTTGTGGCCGGCGGCATCGGTATTACGCCGTTCCGCAGCATGGCCGCCGATCTCGTCGCCCGCGGGGAACACCGTGATATCGTTTTGCTCTATTTAGCTGCGCCGGCCGAGCAAAGCTATGGTGATGTGTTCGCCGCCGCCCAGCCGCTTGGCCTCCGGCTCGTGGCCGCCACTGATCCCTACACCCCCGAAGCCCTTACCCAGACCGTGCCCGACCTGGCCAGCCGCGAGGTGTATCTCTCTGGGCCGCAGGCAATGGTCGATTACTATAAGGATTTGTTGCGCGGCCGCCATGTACCGCGCCGGCGCATCCACACTGATTACTTCTCGGGCTATTAAGAAACCGAAGCCATATTGTATATACAAAGTTATTATGCTTCAATAAACATAACTATTAAAAAACATGAGAGATGGCGAAGACAAAACCCAAACCCAAATCGATCCGTGAGAAATACTGGCGCCCGGTTGCCAAGATTAACCGGGGAATAGCATTACTATTAATGGCGTTGGCTGTTGGTACCGGGCTGTACCTAGTGAGCCGGACCCACGCTGCCACCGCCTGGCCCACGACGCCACCAGCCCAAATCTGCGGCACCAGCCAGCTAGATGGCCCCGCCACCGCCCCAGCCGGCGCTATCACCGTGCCGGCCGGCGACAACTCTGCCCTCACGCCCAACTACGCCAACCCCGGCTTCTCGGTGGCGGGCAGTACGTTTTGGTTTGCGCCCGGCGTGCACACCTTGGGCA